>JBIKUM010000417.1:0-8016 GCA_044347585.1 Terrimicrobiaceae bacterium | reverse complement strand
AAAGCCAATTTACCGCCGAGTCGCTTTTGCGCGAAGCCGAAGCGGTTGCCGCCCTAGGAGCGGAAACTTTCGAAGTCGATGCCGCCGTTTTCCAGCAGGGCACGCACCCGCACTACGGAGCAGGCAACTGGGGCGTGGAAGACCCGGAGAAATTTCCCGAAGGGCTGCTGGCATTTGCCAACCGCGTCCGCGAGCGCGGATTGCGCTTCGGGCTGTGGTTCGAGCCGGAGACCGTGGAGGAGGGAACGCTCCTTCACCGCGAGCATCCGGAGTGGTTGATCCGGCGTCCTGCGCCGCATGACAAGCGCCACCTGCTTGACTTTGGCAACCAGGCGGCCGTGGATCACATCACGCGAATGATCGGTGACCTCATCGAAAAATATGGCGTCAAGTGGTCCCGGGTGGACAGCAACCTGAACCCCGACGAGTATTGGGCCACGATCGCCGATCCCGGCGAACGCGGCCTGCGCGAGCTTCGCCACTGGCAGGGCTGGTATCGTTTTCTCGATTCCCTGCGCGAACGTTTTCCCGATCTGCATATCGAAGGATGCAGCTCCGGTGGTCGTCGCATTGATTTGGAGATGCTCAAACGCAGCCACTGCTTCTGGATCAGTGACAACACAAACTTCCCGGCCACCATCCATCAACACATCGGCGGCGCGAATCACTTTCTCCCCTCCCACCTGCTGCACATGGAAGTCGTCAAGTATCCCCTCTTCCCGCAGAAGGTCCGCCCCTACAACCAGACCGGCGATGAGACCTTCACCGACTTCTGGTTGATCACGCTGATGGGTGGGCTTTTCGGCTTGGGCGGTCCGGTCAGCGCCTATCCGTCCGCCGTCCACGAAAAGTTCAGTCGTTTTATCGCCGAATATAAAAGAAACCGGAAAAATCTGATGGGCGATTTTTACCCACTGCTCCCGCAGCCTTCTACCAGCACGGACTGGGACGCCTGGCAATTCCATAACCCGGCGACGGATTACGGACAGGTCATGGTTTTCAAAATGCGCGGGAGCACGACGGATGGGAAGTTTGCGCTCCGTGGACTCCATGCGCAAAAATCCTACCGACTGAGTTCATTCCCCGAGTCGAAGGAGTTTGTCGTGTCCGGCGCAGAATTAATGAGTGAGGGGCTCGCCGCAAATTTGCCGCACCCACACTCCGGCGTGCTTTTTAGTTATTCACCGCTGAACTGAACTCACCACTCTTTATGCTCCACACATCCAACCACCGGGTTGACCGGCTCTCTTTCCCGCGCGGAATCGTTGCCGCCCATCCGGAATTCACATGGGAACTTGCATCGGACCATGCCGGCGACTTGCAGACGGCCTGTGCCGTCGAAGTCGCGCTGCGGTCCGCAAGCGGGCAGATGACATCCTGTTGGGAATCTGGGAAGCTCGTTCAGCCCATTGGCGCATCCGTGCATTACGCAGGAACACCGCTCGAAAGCCGTAGTGACTACCAGTGGCGGGTCAAGGTCTGGGATGCGGACAATATCGAATGCGCGTGGAGCAATTGGTCGGGCTTTGAGACTGGGATCATCGCCCCGGACCAATGGTCGGCACGCTGGATCTCGGGCGGCGGCGCATTGCGGGGCTCCTTTCCGGTCGAGCGGGCGCTTGTCCGCGCCCGTGCTTATGTTTCCGGGCTGGGCTACTACGAGTTTTTCTGCAATGGCGAAAAAGTCTCCGCCGCCACGCTGGCTCCTTCCTACACCGATTTTGACAGGCGCGTGGAATACGAAATCATCGATCTGCTGCCGGCCTTGCAGGAAGGCGAAAACCGATGCGGCTTCCTGCTGGCGGATGGTTGGTGGCGATTCAGTCCGCCGGCCCAGAAACGCCGAGTCCAAGCCCTCGCGGAGATCGTGCTCGAATACGCCGATGGGCGGAGGGAAGTCCGGCGCACGGACGAGACTTGGCAGACCAATGCCGGCCCGTTCTTGCCGGAAGCTGAGGCCAGTCCCCACCAGCTATTCGACGGCGTTCACCTGGATTTGGGCTGGCTGCAAAAGGTTGGGATGCGGGCGAGTGGCGCTCGGCGCTGACCGCCGGTGAGGGTGTCGGCGAGCTCGTGCCGGCGCTCGTTCAGCCGATCCGCCCAGTTGCGAGCCTGCCGCCGCAGTCGGTGCGCCGCTTGGCGGACAATCTCTTGGGCGTTGATTTCGGCCAGAACTTCACCGGGTGGGTTCGTTTTCGCGCCACGGCGCCCGCCGCTACGCTGGTCACGGTAAGGCACGCCGAATTGCTCCGCGACGATGGCCGGTTGAACCCCGACACGTTGCGCACCGCGAAGCAGACCGACACGTTCCGGCTGTCCGGCACCCCCGACACCGTTGAACCGCGCCTGCTCTACCACGGCCTGCGATACGCCGAAATCGAGGGGCCGGCCGATGCCGTCGAGACCTCGTCCATCGAGGGGCGCGTCATCCACACCGACTTGCCGCTCATCGGCGAGGTGGTTACTAGCGACGCACGGGTTAACTGGCTTCTGGACGCGCTGCGCTGGACGGTGCGCGGCAACGCCATGAGCGTGATGACCGATGTCTGCCAGCGCGACGAACGCCGGGCTTGGCTGATGGACGGGTTCAACGCGCTGAAAACCGGCACGCTATGGTATGACATGAATGCCTTCGGACGGAAGTGGTTCGAAGATATGGCCGTCAACCAGCAGCCCGAAGGCTGCCTCTACAACGACACCGCGCCGTCGTTCGCCTGCGAAGGATGGGGCAAAATGTTCGGCATCGGCCAGCAGCGCACGGTGGTTTTGCTGCCCATGGAGCTTTACCGGAAATACGGCGACCGCGATTTGCTCGAGCGGGCTTTTCCGGTCACGTGCCGCTGGGCGGATTACGTATGCTCTCAAGTCAAAAACAACCTGCTCCCGGACAACCTTTGCAAGCATGGCCCCGAGCACCTGAGCGTCGGGCGAAGAAACAACGATCTCGCCAACAACGCCCTGGCCGTGGATGCGCTCCGGCTGGTCGCCGAGGCGGGACGACTGCTTGCCCGTCCCTACAAGTTATACGAGTCAACCGCTAATCAAATTGCCTGGGCCGCACACGAGCGCTGGTTCAATCCACGCAACGGCTGCTATGGCGGAGGTGAGAATTTTTCCCAGGCCAATCAGATCTACGCGCTACGCTTTGGCATTTGTCCGGTCACCGACCGTGAACTCGCCTTCGCCCGCCTGGTCGATGACATGATGGAAGGCCGCGGCACGGGGCCGGTCGTGCTCTCCGGCGTCGGCAGCGTGGAACACGTGCCGTTCGTGCTGTCGGACTTCGGCCGGGACGACCTTGTCTGGCAATGGCTCCAGCGCGACGAATATCCCGGCTATGGGTTCATGCAGAAAAACGGTGCGACCGCGATTTGGGAGCGCTGGGAAAAGATGACCTACAACGATATGAACGCGCACAACCACGCCGGCCTCACCGGCATCGGGGTGTGGCTCATGGAGCGTCTCGTCGGCATTCGGGTCGAGGCAGGCCCCGAGCCGGTCTTTCATCTGCGCCCCGGCGTTCATCTGCCGATCGATTCCCTGAAAGCCCGCTGGCAAAGCCGCTGGGGCGAACTGCGTGTCGGATGGCAGACTGTCGGGGATCGCCGGGAACTCCACGTCACCATTCCTCCAGGCTGCAAGGGGCAGATTCACGAACCCGGCAAATCCCCCGCCGCCCCTTGGGGCTCCGGAGAGCACCAAATCACCATCAGCCGGAAATAACCGCCCATGAAAAACATTCCACCCATCCTAGTCGTCCCATCAGGGCGGCATCCCTTCGTCAAGGAGACTGAATGAGTGCGATTCCCATTGATCCCGTGCTGCAAGCTGACCTGGTGATCCATGAATCCCAGGCGGGCTATGCCGCAGCCGGAGGGAAGTTCGCAGTGGTGTCCTGCACGCCTCCCGCGGCGAATGGAAACTTCGAAATCCAGGAACCCGGCAGCATGGACACCCGCTTTGCCGGAGGTCTCGACTACGTGGGCTTCCAATGGGGGCGGCATTGCTGGAGGGCGGATTTTTCCGCGTTCCGTGAGCCGGGGAGATGGCGGCTTTGGGCGCACACGGGATCGGGCTATGAGTCCGCCGTCGAGATCGTCATTCGCCCGAATCTGCACGCGGAGCTCGCGGAGAAAGCCGCCAAGCATTTTCACCGAAAACGCTGCGGCGTTTTCTGCCACACGCACGACGCCCTGATCCGGAGCACGCGGCAGAAGGATTTTGGAACGCCCATCGGGAAGAGGGATGTCACCGGCGGTTGGCACGACGCGCACGACGACAACAAATGGATTTTCATGGCCTGGTCCGGAGTGGACGCTTTGTGCGAGGCCTGGGAAACCCTGCGTCCCGACTGGTCGGGAGCGAATGAGCCGCTGCCGTTCCTGCTGGCTGAAGCCTGGTGGGAGGTGGAGTGGTTCTTAAAAATGCAGAAAGAGGATGGCAGTTTTTACTACGCCGTGCTCGATTGGAAAAAGCGCAGGGATCCGGAGACTGGGCGCTGGCTGATGTCGCCCTGGGCCTACAATGGGGCGCACAATTATGACGTTCTCACCGAGGATGCCCGCTGGCTCCTCGATGAGTGGAGGCCCGGGGAGGTGAATCGCATGATGGGCCTCAAGAACCTATGCCCATCCACCCCGGAAATGTATTTCGCGCAGACCGCAGCCTGCATGGCGAAGTTCGCCGCCCAGGTTGTTTGCTTGGACGAGCCACTGGCCGGGAAAGTGGCCTCCGCCGTGAAGCGCACCCTTGCCTGGTTGGAGAAGCATAAGCCTGTGCCGGCCCAACGGATTTACACCGAGGCGGCCATTGCGCAGGCCCATCTCGACTTGCACAAAGTCCATCCCAAGGGCGGTCACTTGCGAAAAGCTGAGAACGGGCTGAGAGGCGTGCTCTCTCTGCAGGACCCGGAGGGTTGGTTTCGCGCGGCACCGAAGTTTGCCTGCCTGGAGTCCGATCCATCGAAGACCGATGATCGGATACTGATCGACACGCCGTTCGCCTATATCATTCCGCTCCTACGTTACCTCCGGGACCATCCCGGGGGCGCATTGGCACGGGAGATCCGGGGCGCGCTGGAGCGGTTTTTCAAGGGAATCAAATCCCAGATTGCAACTGGAGGAGCCTACGGCCAGATGACCCAATACCGCACGGACGGGGGCCAGCCATCCGCGATTCCTCCCGACGCTCCCTGCGGACTCAATGCCTGGTTCCTTGCGGTGGGGTATCTTTCTGCGCTCGGTGCCGGGATTCTGAAAGACCGCGAGCTGCGCATCATCGCAGAACGGCAGGTCCAGTGGGTGGTGGGGGTCAATCCCTTTGCCATGAGCTACATGGTCGGGATCGGTCGGCGGCATTCGACCAAAAAACCACTTTTCGTCCACGGTGATGGACGGGATATCCTATGGGGCATTGCCACCGGCATCATGTGCGGGGGTGGAGCCGATTACGGCCGGGCCGGGGCCGGAAATACCCCGCGCGGCGGACTCAGTGAAATTGCTGGCTACGACGCTGCTTGCGAAGAAACCTGGATGAACACGACCGCCTGGTTTTTGGCGGTCACCTCACTGCTCGCGCAGAACAGCGACAGTCAACAGAAGGCTGCGCGATGAAAAAACTGTTTCTCGGGCACTCCATCACCAATGCCTTCCGTAAACCGGAGGAGATAAAACTTTATGTCTAAAGAACTCGGCGAAAAAAGAAACTTACTCGATACCCCGGAACTCCAAGCGTATTACGCGAATCGCCCGTTGCTTTGGCGCAATCTGTTTTTTATTGGTTTCTCCAACATCGGTTGGAGCATTGCCATGGGAGTTACGGGACCTCTCATGTCGCTCCGTCTGCTCGATATGGGTTGGACTGAGGCCTACAGCGCGACCGTCGGGAGCATCAACCTGTGGCTACTGTCATTTCTTGTCATGTATTTCTCATGGAAGAGCGATCATACGGTCACAAAGATCGGACGCCGCAAACCGTTTCTCTTCATTGCCGCCGGTCCAATCATCTTGGCCACCGCGCTGTTTCCATTCTTCAATTCTCTCATTCCTCTCGTCGGCCTTTCGCTGATGAAGATGATGTTCACAAATCTTAAGAACTCGACATTTCCCCTGCTTAACATCGACTGCGTGGCCCGCGACATGTTGGCGCGGGCCCAGAGCATCCTCATGGTGGCCGGCGGGATCATCATGTTCGGTGCGATGCGGTTCACTCCCAAGCTGATTGAATGGGGCGAGTGGGTGCCCTATGCGTTCGGCACGGTCTGCTTGATTCTGAGCTGTATCGCGGCTTGGTTCATCAAGGAGCCGCTGATTTCCAACCCCCAGACCGAGTCCTTCAAACCTTGGTCGGCCCTGAAAATCGGGCTCCGTGACCGCCGCATCGTCTGGTTGATGCTCGGGGTTGCGATGATTGCCAGCTTTGAGACTGTCTTTGGAAGTTGGGTCTGGATCTATGCCAAGGCCAAATTGGGTCTGGAGCGGGGGGATATTTTTGAGGCTCTTTCCTGGGCTCACCTCATCAATATCGCCATAGCTTTCCCGATTGGCTGGCTCATAGACAAAGTCGGCGGATTCAAGGTTGTGCTCCTCTATTTCGGTATGATGTTGCTCAATCTTATCCTGCTACTCCAGGTGCACGATGCCACGACGCTCGCGCTCTATGTGATGTTCATGACGATTTCCAATCCGCTCAACAACGCGGCTGATATCATGGTCTATAAGACCTCCGATCCGAAGGAGGTGGGCTCCATCACCTCGAGTCTTTCGTTTATCCGAAACTTTTACAACGGCTGCCTGCTATTCTTCGCCGGTTGGTTCATCCAGTTCACAAATCGCGACTACCATTCCCTGTTCATCATTGGGGCCGTGCTGATGACCGTGGGCCTTCTGATGTTCTTCATCTATCGGAAAAAGATGGCCGCTCCCAATGAGCAACCCGCTTCGCCTTGAAACATTTCGCCGCCGCTCCAAATCTCGACCGTGATGCACGCCTGAGTTTCGCGTATTTCCTCGCACGCTATTGTCACCTGCCCAATTACTGGAAAATTGATGGTAAACCGCTCATTGTCATTTGGGCGGCCAATCACTCGAATCCAGAAGAAGTGGCGCGTCTGCGTGAATCGATTGAGTGGGCGCGCGGGCGCGCCGTGGAATTAGGATTCCCAGGCCTCCATTTCCATGCAACCCAAGGTTCGTTGCGTGCCACTCCCCGCTCGCCATACGGCGAATATATCGATCTTTCCGCTTTAGGCTTTGACAGCTACGGCGTTTACAACCCCGTGGTGATGGCTGCCTGGGGACGGGAGGCGACAGAAGAAGTGTTGGATTACAGCACCGCCGCAAGTGACATTATTAATAAAGTTTGGCCGTGGATAGACAGCCTAAGTGATTTACCATTTTTTCCCGGCGTAAGCCCGGGCTGGGACACCACCCCGCGTTGTCCAAAGCCTCTGCATAAACCTATTGGCGATCGGCGCGTTTGGCCTGGCGTAGACACCGTCGTCAATGAGACACCGGCTGCCTTTCGTGATCTCGTCCGTGCCGCCGTTACTTGGCTCAATGACCATCCGCGTGTTAAGCCGATTCTTACCATTGGCTGCTGGAACGAATGGACAGAGGGCCATTATCTTCTGCCCGACAATCAAAACGGATATGGCATGCTTAAAGCCTTATCTCAGGGCTTGGGCCGCGAAACAGAATCGGAAAAACCAACAGTCAAAGTCATGGAGATTTGATGAACTTATGAACACCACACACGAAAAGCGACTCAAGGGCCTGCATGCCCTGCTCGCCGAATCCTTCTCCGATCCTGCCACCCCGCCCTTTACGGTTGTCTCCGACGGCATCCAACTGGTCGATTGGAAGCCCGTCTCCAACACTGGGGGATCGGTTCTGTTTGCCTCAGCGGTCGGCGGTCTCGAACTGGCCTGGAAGATCACGCCGCGCGGTGCAGGATGGGAGTTTGAAAGCCACCTCACGAACGTGAGCGAAAAGCCGAGCGGGCTCCTTTCCCGGATCG
>JBIKUM010000128.1:0-8071 GCA_044347585.1 Terrimicrobiaceae bacterium | reverse complement strand
CGCAGTTTCTTCGCGATTGAACCCGCCGAAGTGAACCTGCTCTGCTTGAAAAAATCGGAAACCGGCAAGGCATGGATCGCGCGCCTTCACAATCCGACGGCGCGAAACATCAAGACCACCGTGCGCGTCGATGGTTACGCCAAGCCCGCAACGATTCCGATCAAGCCTCATCGCATCATCACGCTAGAGATCGCAGCCGCCACCAAAGCGAATGCCAAAGGCACGCCGAAATGGCGCGAGCTTGATCTCAATGAGAATCCGATCATTTACGAATTCTGAGCTCTTTCTATAAATCATCACCCAAAACAACCAGTGACCATGAACCAACACATTTGCCCCAACCCTTCGCTCGATGCTCTCCTGATATCTCCGTCCATCATGGACGATCCTTATCCGATTTACCGTCAACTCCGTGAGGAGGCGCCTGTTTTCTGGAGCGACAACTGGAATGCCTGGGTGCTGAGCCGGGTCGACGATGTGGCGGAGTCGCTCAAGGACAAAGAGTGCCTGTCCAATGAGAACCGTCAAGGTCTCCTGTTCGATGGCGTCACTCCTGCGGAGCGCGAGAAACTGGCGCCGCTACGCCATTACTTTGCACAGAAAGATGTGATTGGCTCCGACCCTCCGGATCACACCCGGATGCGGGCCCTGGTGCAGAAGGCATTTACCCCGAAAACCATCGCGACCCTGGAGCCGCGGATTAGGGCTTTGGCCAACGAGATGATCGGCGCCGCCGCTCACAGCGGTCAATTCGACTTCATCGATGAAGTCGCGCATCCCTTGCCTGTGGTGTTGATTGCGGAAATGTTGGGTGCTCCTCCGGAGGATCGTGATCTTTTCAAGCGCTGGTCCAGTGACATTCTTGCGTTCCAAGGCACGGGAAGAACCACCTATGAAGCTGCGGATATTTCCCAGACTGCTCTTCTCGAATTGTTCGACTACATGAACCGGCTGATCGACCTGCGCAGGACCGATCCGAAAGACGACGTGATCACTGCCCTCGCTTTTGCCGAGGAGGGTGGATCCCGATTCACCCGCGACGAATTGCTCGCCACCTGCAACACGCTTTTGACCGCCGGTCATGAGACCACCACCAACCTGATCGGCAACCTGATCCATCTGCTGCTCACGCATCCCGGGCAGTGGGCGGCGCTCAAGGAAAACCCGGCACTCATCGGCCCCGCAATCGAGGAAGCACTTCGCTATGAGGCTCCGAAGCAGCGCAATTTCCGCCGGGTAAAGAAACCCCATCTTTTCCGTGGAGTCGAATTTGCCGAAAATGAAATGGTCTTCCAGTTGATCGGCGCCGCGAACCGTGATCCGGACAATGCCAGCGACCCGGATGTCTTTGACATCACGCGTCCGAAAATCGACCACCTGTCCTTCGGCTACGGCATTCATTTCTGCCTGGGTGCGCCCCTCGCCCGGATGGAGGCCCGCGTGGTGCTGGAGACGCTGCTGGAATCCCTTCCCGACGCGCGCATGGTGCCCGGCAGCCTGCAATGGCAGGAGCGCGTTCAGTTCCGGGGCCCAAAAACACTGCTGCTCGAGGGAAACCCGAGGGGCTGAAAATCCACCATTCGAGGTAACATTACAAAAACAGTCGAACATGAATCGCACACTGGAGCATCATCAATCGGCAACGGACATGGAATGCGATTTCCTGGTCTGCGGCGGCGGCATCGGCGGCATCAGCGCGGCAATCCAGGCCGGGCGTCTGGGCTTGCGCACCATCCTGCTGGAAAAAGAATGGTGTCTGGGCGGCAATGGCGGGCCCTTGCTCGGCGTGCATTGGGGCGGAGTGAAAGGCGAACAACCCGGCTGGAATGAAATCGGGCTTGCCGAGGAACTCAGCCTTCGGCTGCATGCCCGCAATGCCTTCATCAACGGCGTGATGTTTAATACCCATCCGAGCATGGAGGAGGCATTCGACGAAGTGCTGCGCGAGGCCGGCGTGACCGTTCTCCGGCGGCACTGCCTGCTCTCAGCTGAGACGGAGCCGGCCGGTAGTGGGCGCAAACGGATCAGCCGCGTGCGGGTCCTCAACATCGAGAACCTGGAACAGCGCGACATCGGGATCAAGGGATTCGCCCTCGACAGTTCGGGCGACGCGGCGCTGGCCGCCATGGCTGGGGCGGAGACGGTCATGGGCCGCGAATCCAAAGCGCAGACGGGCGAACGCAGCGCCCAGGAAACCCCCGACGCCACCGTGGCGGCATCGAGCATCACGGCCCTGGTTGTGGACACCGGCGTGGCGCGGCCGTTCGTGCCGCCGCCCGGCACGCCGAAGTGGAATCCCGACAAGCCGGCGAACACCTTCCATCCCTCGCGAAAGGTCAACATCCTCTTTCAAGTGGATGCCGGGGGCGACGCCAAGCTGCATCCGCTGCACACGCCGCAGGAACTCTACCAGCAACTGCGTCTCCACATTTACAGCATGTGGGACCACATGAAAAACACCCAGTTCCCGGGACAGGCCGAGACCCACGAGTTGATCTGGATCAGTTCGCTGATGGGACGCCGCGAATCGCGGCGCGTGGTCGGCGATTACATGCTCACCCAGACCGATGTGGAAAGTGGACAGACCTTCCCGGACGACGTCGCGTTCGCCGGGTGCGGGCTGGATTTTCACCCGCCTTCGCACGACGGCGGCTACGAAACCATTTTCTACTCGCATCCGCCGCTTCACGGTATTCCCCTTCGCTCGCTCTACTCGCGCAACGTCGAGAACCTGTTCTGCGCCGGACGCAACATCAGCGCCACGCACCTGGCTCAGGGTGGCATTCGACTCATCCGCACCTGCTCCATTATGGCGCAGGCCACCGCGGTGGCGGCCAGTTGTTGCCGGACCCTCGGCAAATCACCCCATGATTTGACGGCTGATGAAGTCAAAGCCATCCAGCAAGTGTTGTTGCGGCATGACGCGCTGTTGCTCGGCGTCCGGAATGAAGATCCGGCCGACATTGCCCGCGTGGCGACCGTGGAGGCGAGTTCCGAGGCAACGCTTGGCGCGCCTCCGGCAACGGAAGCGAACTGGATGGACGCCACGCAGGGATCGGGCATTTTGTTTCATTGCTACCCCGAAGAAATCGAGTCCGCCCGTCTGTTTGTGCGCAACCCCGGCAAGGAGACGACAGTGAAGCTCTCATACGGGTATGCGGAATCGCCGCAAAAAGAATGGCCCGATGTGCGGGAGCGCTTCCCCCATGAGAGGTATGTCTGGAGCTGCCAGCCGATTCCTCCGGCCGAATTTTCCCTGGATCAGGAATCCACCATCTCGTTGCCGGAGGGTTTCTCCGGTTGGGTGGAATGTGTTCCCGATGCCGGGATCTGGAAGTTGAAACCTTATTGCCGCACGATCCGAAATCAGGCCGCCTGGCTGGCGATCGAGGGGCCGGTCGAGGTGGCCATGGTGAGTCGTCCTCTCGACATCATCCGGCCGATTTTGCGTGAGGACGGCAAATGGAAGATGACCGACGGTTCCACCCCCGCTTTGGAAATCACACCGGATTCGCAGCCGGGCAAGGCAGCGCACATCGTGGACGGCTACCTCCATCGCGAGGGAATGGCGCGGCTTCATCAATGGGTCTCGCAGAATCCCCTCCCGCAATGGATCTCCTTGAGGTGGTCCGAGCCGCGAAAAATCCGCCGGGTAATCCTTCGCTTCGACACCACCGCATTCACCACCGCCAACTCACACCAGAGATACTCCGGGAACTGCGTTGCCGACTACCAATTGGAAGTGGAGACCCCGCAAGGTTGGCAGCCGATCGCCGCGGAACAGGACAACTTCCTGCGGGCTCGGGAACATCTCCTTGAGCACCCGATCGAAACAAGTAGCCTGCGCCTCACGGTGACTCGGATGCGCGGCGAGCAACTGCCCGCCTGCGTCCATGAAATCCGCGTGTATGAAAATTAGCCGATGACAAATCCCCCTCTCCTCGGCATCGATCTCGGCGGCACCAAGACCGCCGTCATCCTCGGAACTCCATCCGGCGAGGTGATCGCGCGCAAGCAGTTTGCGACCTCCACACCGCCGGAGATGCGGCGCAGGATCACTGAAGCAGCGAGAGGATTTGGCCGCGATTTCTCGCGTGTCGGCATTGCCTGTGGCGGACCTCTCGATGTCGCGCGCGGCAGGCTGCTGGCCCCGCCTAATCTTCCCGGTTGGGAAGGTGCGGAATTGGTCTCGTGGTTTGAATCCGATCTGCAAAAACCGGTCTCAATGGTCAACGACGCCAATGCCGGTGCCCTCGCCGAATGGCGTTGGGGAGCGGGCAGGGGATGCACGGATATGGTTTTCCTCACCTGCGGCACGGGCCTTGGCGCAGGCATCATCTCGGGCGGACGCCTCCTGGCCGGTGCTGGTGGAAATGCGGGAGAGATTGGTCATGTGCGCCTCACTGAAGAGGGGCCGCTTGGCTACGGCAAACGCGGCAGCGTCGAAGGCTGGGCCTCCGGTGGCGGCATCGGGCGTCAGGCAGTCGATGCCGGTTGGCCCGCCGGAACCAGCACCAAGGATGTCGCCCTCGCCGCCGATGCGGGCGACCCGCGAGCAATCTCACTTTTGGAAAATGCGGGAAGCAAACTCGGCCGCACCATCGCCATCCTCGTCGATATGCTCAACCCGCAGATCATCGTGCTCGGCTCACTTTTCGTGCGTGCCCGCCATCACCTCGAGCCAGCACTCCTGCGCGAACTTCATGCCGAGGCCTTGCCCGAACTCCTCGCCGCCTGCCGCGTCGTCCCTGCCGAACTCGGCGAATCGATCGGCGACCTGCAGGCCCTCGCCGCCGCGATGGAATCTCCCGTTTGAAAAATCATGAACTCCACACCAACCCGTCGCGACCATCTTGCCGAATTGTTGAAACGCCGCCCCGAGCTGACACCCCACGCGGCCGAGATCCGCAAGGCCGCCGATCTGTTTCTGGAATGCTTCCGTAACGGCGGCAACGCGCTCATCGCCGGCAATGGTGGCAGTGCAGCCGATGCGGATCATTGGGCGGGGGAACTCATGAAAGGTTTCGAGTCGCGCCGCCCGCTCACCCAGGAACTGCGCGCGGGTCTACGCCCAGAGCTTGCCGAAAAACTCCAGCAGGCCGTTCCCTGCATTCCGCTCACCGGCTTTCCCGCGCTGCGCACCGCTGTGGCAAACGACATCGATCCGACATTGGAATTCGCCCAGCTCGTCATGGCACTCGGCCGACCCGGCAGCCTTTTTGTGGGGCTCTCGACTTCTGGCAACGCAGCCAATGTCTGTGCCGCTGCCGAAGTCGCGCGGGCGAGGGGACTCAAGGTGCTTGGCCTCACCGGTGAAGGTGGTGGAAAACTCGCGCCACTCTGCGACCTCTGCATCCGCGTCCCGGCCAAGCGCACGCTCGAGGTTCAGGAATTCCACCTGCCCGTCTACCACACCATCTGCCTGCTCATCGAAGACGAGTTTTTTTCGACCTGATTCGGCGGCGAAGATTTTGCAGGGAGGAAAAGGCTGCTGAGTAAATGTTGCAGCCCTCAGTTCATTTTGGGACACCAAGGGCTTGGCGGTCGGGGTATTACGAGGACGCCGCTTCTCTCCGACCCGTAGGCTCTACGAGCCGGAGGGCGGCTGAAGTTTGGGTCATGCGGGACGATGGACCCTCCCAAAGTTTCGAATCGCGCTGCCGCGCGAAACACACACACAGCGATTTATCCTCTGCCTTCCTGAAAGATTCCTTCTACGCGCAGGGTCTGCGGGCGGGTGGGGAGGCCTTGTTCGTAGTTTCGCAATTGGGCGGCGAGGAGATTTACGGCGGCTTTGCCGATGGCTGCTGCTGGATAGACCATTCCGGTAAGGTTTGCCGAATCGTTTGAGCGCTCGGGAGGCAGGTCGAGAACGAAGACATCCGGCGCTTCGGGTTTTGAAGGCAGGCCGTCGATCCATTTCAGGGCTTTTCCAAATGGACACAGGATGATGTCCGGGCGGAAATTTTCGCACCAGCTTTGGAGGTCGGCACCCGGATTGCTAGTTCCTGCGCGGAAGACGGGAATTTGATCAGCCTCTGGCAGCCACCATTGGCGCTCGAGAAATGCCCCGAGCCATTGCGTATTTCTGGTTCCCTGCATGGCCACGAAGCCCGGGCGCGAATACCCTTTTGCGAGTAAAAATTCGAAAATGCGTTGGGTGTCTGAGTAGTGGTTCTGCGAGGCGCGGTTCACTCCTTGGAGATCCTGATCATAGTCTGTAGCAGCCACGGCAAAGCGCTCCCACGGCAAAGCGATGGGCGGCGAGTCCTCCGGGAAGGGGCCGACCACGATCCCCCTGATGCCACGGGCTTGAAGGACTTTGGAGATGGAGCTCGATTTGCGTCCCTTCAGATCGGCATGAAAAAATCCCGCCGTCAACCCGAGGGCGCCCGCCTGCTCCTCAACCGCGCGATAAATTTCCGCGACAGGGCTCTTGCGAATCGCTCTTTCCGGGTAACCGCAGAGGAAGACGACATTCGGATGTTCGCTGATGATGTCTCCCTTCACCCGCACCTTCCACGCGGCGAGGAACGGGGTTCGGCGGTAGCCTTGTTTGTGAAGCTCCGCCAACACTCGCTCGCGGGTGGCTTTGGCGACTTTGGGATTCTGATGAATGACGCGCGAGACCGTCATGATCGAGACTCCGGCCGCTTCGGCCACGCTTTGCATGTTCACGCTCATCGGTAGGGCCTCACGGTTTTCCCTTCGATGAGGAGCGGGACGAGGGTTTGAATGATATCCGGCTGCGAGGGGAGTCCTCGCTCTCCATGGTAGATCAGTGTGGCCAATAAATCGACCGCGCTGCGCCCGAGATCGGTGCTGGGCTGGGGAATGCCGGTTAATTCCTGATGCGCTGGATTTCCATGGCGCATTCCCAGAAAGAAAAATCCGACATCCTCGGGGATGCGCAGTCCCGCCTCGATGAGCCAATCCTGATACTCAATAATCCCGCCGCTCAGGATCACATCTGGCCGGCAGTCCTGGAACCATTTCAAAAATTCCTCTTTGTTTTTCTTCGACTTGTCTTCGATGCGCAGTCGCAGCAGCGGGATATCCAGCGCAGCGGGAAAAGATTCGCGCAGGGCCAAAAAATCCGCCGTGTGCCGGCTCCCGCCGAGTGTCTCGGTGACAATGCTGCTGACATAGCCAGGGCGTTTGTATCCCCGGCGTCTCAAATCCTCCAAGCAATGACGCATCGTCTCATAGCCATGCGACGACACCGTGTGCATCGGCGGGTGTTGCGCGGAAAAACCAATCGCCACGAGTGAGAGATCTTCCCACGGCAGCGAGAGGGCCGACGAGTTCGGTGGAAAGCGGGAAATGATGACACCGTGGATGCCGTTTTTGCGCAGTTGATCCGGGATTTTTTCCAGCTCCAGATTGTGGGAACCCACATGCCAGATCTGGATGGAGAAACCCAACTCCTCGGCGCGTTTTTTGGCTCAGTCCCATGTCTCCGAGAGCAGCGGGGTTTCAGCGTAGGTCTCCGGGCTATGCCCTGCCAAATAGACAATTGGGTGCCAGGTTTGTGAGGCCAGCGGATTGCGCACGCTGGCCATCCAGTCGCTCACCAGCGGATTTAGAGAAAACCCGACCCGCTCCGCAGCTGACTGCACCTTCACCCGCGTGTCTGCACTCACCAGCGAACTGCCCTGCAATGCGCGGTAAACCGTCGCACGGGAGCAACCGGTTTCTTTGATAACTCTTTGAAGCAGGTCCGAAGGCATGGCTGCAACAGAATGAACGCGTTTCAACGAAGTTCACCAAAAAAAGCGACGATTAACAAAAAGAGGATCGTTGCTCAGAAAGCGGGATTCCTAACGGTTCAAAAACAATTCACCCGCATGTGGCATCCCGCTGCTTTCGTCAAAAACCGGCGGGCCTTGCGGGTCCAATGTCTCGATCCGGTTGCAGCGCAGAACGATCCCATTGGCCGGTGAGCTAAGGACGATTCCCTGTCGGGCACCGGTGACATGACAATGCTCCACCACGCCCAGAATGATGCCGCCCTTGTCGTGGGGCACATAGTTTTGCTCTGGTGCCTGCCAGTTCTCAAAGCGGGTGTGGA
>JBIKUM010000467.1:0-8093 GCA_044347585.1 Terrimicrobiaceae bacterium | reverse complement strand
AGGATTCAAGACGCGCCATCTTCCCGCGCCCGGCGTCGGCCGCCGCTCCTTTCGCCGCAGCACCCTCGCTCCCCGCACCTTCTACTGGTCATCGCTGCGCCGCCAGGATGAGTTTGGGGATTTGGATTTAGGAGATTTCGATGGTGGGGATCTTGGATGAATAACGCAGGGAGGATACTTGACAGCCTAGCAATCGACGCTTATTCTCGAAAATTCTTTCGATTTTTTAAGCTGGGGATGTATGCCAGCAATAAAGTTGTATGCTCTTTAGTCTTCGAAAAAAGCGAATTTTTTAGAGTTGCTTAGGGAATTGTAGGTAATCGACCGAGTCAAAAGAACTAAAGAGTTTACGGTTTTTCTGGAATTTAGGGTCGCATAGCAAGATTAGTTACAAAAATGACTCGCCAATTCGTATTCAACGGAAGATGCAGTAAGTAAGCTCAAAGTTGGAGTGCTTTGTAATAGGCCATAAATTCAAAGCGTATAATTAGCTTAGGTTCAAGGGTCTTGGACAGCAAAGCGCGGATTGTTAACAGCCTTGCAGTTCTAGATTGGAAAGAAGACATCAGGGAACATTGGGAAAAAGCGGACAGTAAGGTTGGACGATACCAGATGTGAGAGTCTCGTCGGGTAAACCGACATTTCGCCCTCCGATTAAAACGGAAAAGCCTTACTGTCCGCCATTTCTAGAGTCAATTTCAGTTACGTGCGTAATCAAAGTACGGATCAATTTTCCTACTTTTGAAGTCTTATGACATGGAATTCTCAAGAGGCGAGTCGGGTGGGAAAAATTGGTGGTTAGTAAGTAGGGTGGGATATTTAAAGTATACGCGAAGGGCCTAGCGATTTCCCTCGAATCAAAAGGCCAAAGTCGGAAAAAATGAAAGCGAATCTTGGATGCCCTTATGCATTAAATGACTGCTGCTTTCTCTTGTCAACCTAGATTAGGATTGAAATGAATTTTCTTTCCCAGAGGTTCGAAATTTCATTTATCTTTATAAGACTTTCAAACAAACTCCTTCTAGCCCTTCTTCCTCAAACCTCACGCGAAGAAGGAAAAAGAGACCGGTAGCCAGTTTGGAATTCCGGAGACCCAAAAAAACGCCACGCTCCCAGCGGAGGTGGCGTTTTCTTTTCAATCAAGCTAAAGTTTTTTTGGCTTTAGACTCGCCGAAACCCCGATTCCTGGACGTTCCAGTCCTTGGTTACGCGTGCGTCAACCCCAAGGTCATCAAGCGCTCTTTTCAAGATACCGCAGAATGCGTCAAGTTGAGGGCTCTTCATTGGTGGCGCCAATACCTGCATTTCCACTCCGAAGAAAGGCTGCACGTGCGTTCCTACCAAGCCGGCCTGAAACGAATGGACGTGCAAATTCTTCGAACTGACAACCAGCGAAAGATCGGCCACCAATTCGGTTCGATCCTCAGCCACGAGATTGATCGAAATCTTGGTGCGGCTCGATAAATCGAGACTACTCGATTTTGGCTTCGCCGCGACGAAGTGGGTGGTGTTACTGCTAGGGTCGAAGCTAATCGGCGCTTCGATCGTTTCGCGTTCACTAAATCGCTCGACGCTGCTGAACTTGGCCAACCAAGTTTGGTTCGCACTGATGCCGGCAAAAGGGCCGTCGTAGTCTGGAAACCGACCTTCCAGGATCGTTTTCGCGATGAACCAGCGGTCCCCCGGGGATATGATGGGACCAGTTTTCAATCCGCTAACGATGCTGATTTCCAACAAATCGGTTCCCGCAAAAGCGCCGTTCAAGATATCGCCAGTACCGAATCCAATCGCCTGGATCGAATTTCCTGTCCCTAGCTGAAGTAACGCGATTCCAGACTTGGTGTCCACCAACTGCTGAATTCGCGTTTTGAAATTCTGGACCATTCCGCTTGCCATCTCACCACCGAGACACATGTAGAAAAGTCCGTCCTCGGTGAGCCCCTCAGCCCAGAAGACCTGCGTTTGTAGGGCGGGGTCTTTCGCCTCGGGGTTAAAATTGTGCATTGCCGATTCGACAATCGCCTTCATCAACCCCGCCTCATCTGGGATAACGGCCGCGAGTTTGAAGTTCTCACGACTCGGTTTCTTGCGAGTCGTGTAAACAAAAGGTTCTGTAAGGGGGTACGTTAAGAACCAAACTGGTTCTTTGCTGCGATCCACATTGTGAACCGCAACGACGCGATAGTAGACCGGTTGGAGAAACCGCATCGCTCTAGCCTCCAAGAAGTTGTTCTGGGGCAAAATGCCCCGAGTTGGGAAAAGCTTTGAGCGACTCGTCGACTGCTAAGTCGATGAGTTCGCTACGACGATACCGATGACGTGAGATCCTTCAATTGGAAACCATGGAGGTAGGCCAAGTCAAGGAATTTAAATTGAAAGAAACAAAAAAAGCCAGATAGTTTGGGCTTGTTGGTGTGGGCTACGGTTACATTTCAGATCCGTAGTCGCGTTGTGCTCGACCGCCAAGGGGAAGGAAAATTCTATTCTGGTAAAGAATCAACCGTTGTTGATTGCTACGGTTGCGAAGCCAATCATCTTGTTTTGTTACAGCATCGTAGTTACTGAACGCTCCCACGAAAGCGATAATGTCGCTATTTCAATGTTTGCATTTGCATCCGCGGTGTTGAGTGGAATTCACAAGTTGTACCGATGGATATTGAAACGTAATGAGAGCTTAGAACAGACAGCCATGCCTGCTTTCTGTGCATAGCAGAACGTTCCAACAGCATTCACCAAAAAACTTGAACCACTTTAATTGGCGTCAGCTTGCTGCAAAACTCAGTGGTTTTGCATTCCCTCTCCTGTGCCGATCGGAATCGGAAAAAGCGTTTGGATTCGAAATAGGTTTGTTGATGATATAACGATTAATTCCTCGACCGCTGCGTTTGAAGTCTTCGCCATCTAGGGTCGGGGGCATCCGCCCTACGCGACCTCCGGGCCTACGACCACGCGCAGCTCTCTGCTTCGCAAGCTTTGCTTAATAAGGGACTTCAGAGGAGGAACTCAGGGTAATGCGGAAGCCATTACAGAATTCGCCCTTCGCTGGGTCTTGCCCGCGGCGGTACGCCGACCGACATTTTTCTCGATAGCTACACCAATCCCCGCCACGGCACACGCGATCCGCGCCCGCTGATGGTCCAAAAGCATCGGCGTTGGTCCAGTTATTTGGATACGAGCCATACCAGTCGAAACACCACTCTTCCATAGATCCATGTCCGTCGTGAATCCCCCAAGCGTTCGATCTCTTTGTTCCCACCGGGCCTATTCCGGTATTCCTGCCGAAATTATTGTTCCAAGCGTACTCGTCTAAGTCCGTTGGAGAGTCTCCAAAGCAATAGGCGGTCGAGCTGCCTGCCCGAACGGCATACTCCCACTGCGCTTCGGTGGGTAATCGGACTTCATAACCAGCGATCACACCCATGGCCTTCAAAACCTGATTCAGTTTTCGTGCGAACTCTGTCGCTTCATCATGCGAAATGTTATAGGCGGGATATCGATCTCCAACACCATTGTACTTCGTCCATGTCGAACTCTTCGAAGTGCCCATCACCGCTACCCACAAAGCTTGCCAGCATTCCGTTTCCATTATCCAAAATCCTCGCGAATGGGTCACCTGAACTGCATGTTCGTTGAGCCCGCGACCCCACTCGTCGCTTGGACTTCCCATCTGAAAACGCCCCGCCGGACACCAACGAAATCGGATATCGATCCCGTTGAGACGGGCAACCCATAGTTCACCTGCGGTTTTTCCTGGCCCCAGCGTTTTACCGGTACTATCCCTCATAACAGGCGCGGAATCGCGAGGATTTGCAGAACCTCTGGCTGCCAACAACTTTTCCAATCGATCCGCTTTCTCCTTAACGCTGTCTCGCTCTTTGGCGATCTGAGCTACTTGAGCCTGTGCGCTTTCCCAAGCCGAAGTACGTTCCAAGAGCTGTTGCTGGATCTGAGTCAAATCTTTCTCGATGCGGAGCTTGTTTTGCAGTGTTGCCTTGAGTTGATTCAAATTCGATTCGGCTGCCGTCTGCTTAGCCATCAGTGCACTGATTTGGGATTCAGCAGACTCCTTGGCCAAACGATCTTTTTGATTGAGTTCAGCTTGTTTGGTAATTTGAGAATTCAGCGTATTGATTTCTGCAACTAATTCTCCGTTACGTCCTTGGGCTTGTTGCAGTTGTTCCGCAATACGCGTTACTCGAGCCTGGCTGTCGTGAAGTCGCTCGGACTTTTCGGTGGTGGTTTCTTCTTTCTCCAACCACTCGCCGAGCCGCTGTTGCAGGTTGCCATAAGTTTTCTCGGCTAAGTCAAAAGCATTTATGGTATCTGCACTCTGCCATTGCTCGTCGGCACGCAAGGCATCTTGCTTAAAATCCGTGAATCGAGGAGTTTCGATAAGTCGTTTTGGAACGGTGTCAAGCGTTCGACTCAAGTCGGATCTTAGAAATGCCGCCGTCCGGGCTAGTTCGTTGGCTTCCCAGGCAGAGATCAGGCGACCAGCGAAAATTTCAATCTTAGATTCCGCTTCGTCAACATTTCCTTGGTCGAGCAGTTTGCCGATTTCTAGGAATTCGTTCTGTAATTCAGTGCGAAGAGTACTCAAAGCTTTTGCATCAGGCTGCCAGCGTATCTTCTCCCACATCGTTCCTAGGGTATTATATCTAGGCAGGATAGCTTCCAGTTTACGTCCCTTATCGAGGGCCTGTCGCAGAATGTCAGCCGCTACGTCGAGTCGCTGCCGGCGCTGCAAAAGGGACATTTCCCGCTCTCTTTGATTGACTGTACGTATCTCTTCATCAGCTTTCTCGATGAGCAGTTTGGTGGCTGGGTGAGGCCCAAACGCATCGACTTGTTCGCGTAGTACCCGAGCGGTTTCACTATACCGGTTGGCTACTTCGGATTCCAATCGCCACCAAGCCATTGCGAAGAGGATGCAGACCGCTGTTAGCAGGGGGCCGAAAACGAAAAGTTGTTTTCGCCGAGACATTTGTAATTCCCAAGCGTCAAGTGCTTTGACTACTTCCTCAGCGCTCCTGAAGACGTTTGGATCATTACCGACTCGCTTATCTGGCTCCTGCAGTCCCTTAAGAATGAGTTTTTGAATCCCAACTGGCACGCCGGCATTCTTGAGCTTCTCCTTTTTTTCAGCCACTATCAGCGAATCGTCGTGCAATGTTCCCGTGAGAGCATCGTACGCTACGGCTGCCATCGCACGCAGGTCGGTATTGATCGATGCCTGTTCTTCACCGGTCAATTGGGAGCGTGGAGCATAACCAGCGGTACCGCCGACCGCCATGGCTGATTGGGCCGAATATCCAGCCTTGAGGATATCGCGTCCGCCGCCGAAGTCGACGAACCGTACTTGATCATCCTGTTCGATTAACAAGTTTCTCGGCGAAATATCTCCATGGACAACTCCTGATTTGTGGAGCCTGTGGAGCGCCTCGAAAAGTTTTCGAACTAATGCGATGCGATGCGGCATCGTCGTATGGCGTTCACCCACATACGTGTGGACCTCTTTGCCGTCGATCCGCGACATCACTAGGTAAGGCTGTACATCGTCGGCTGTGTCTTTGGCCAGTTCTTCGTCTTTGGGTGCAGAAACCTTATGTGCCAAATGGCAATAGGGGCGTAGATCAGTAGGTATTTTTTCCCAGCTTAGAATCTCGGATTCTCGCTGATGCCTTTTACGAGACTGTCTATCTAGTGGCCGTAAAACCACTTTGACAGCTAGCGGTCGTTGCATGGCGTCGGTTGCAGCTAAGACGATTCCGTAGGCCCCCGGTTTTCCAAGCGGATCTTTTAGCGTGATACCATGCTGCAGGAGATGGTTACGGGTGGCTTGTGTTATGACAGCAATCGCTTTCGCGCCATCCAATCCGATTCCATCGTGAAAATTTGGAATGGTACTTGAAGGAGGAACTGGAGTGGTCATGTTTAAACTTAGCCTTTTACTTCCGATGCGAGCCGGCGTAGGCGTTCTTTACCTTCAGCAAGAGCATGTTTCACTCGGTCACGCGAAATAGCCAACATATCTGCGATTTCCTCATACTGCATACCGTCGAGGTACCGCAGTCTGAGAATTTGACCACAGATATCGCCAGCATTCTCCCATTGCTGTGCCTTTTCTAGAAGGAACTCAAAATTAATTTGATAACTTTCCTGTAGATGGCGCTCTCGCAATTCTACTAGGGGCTTAATCTCGTCGTCCAGAATCTTACCAAGACGTTTTCTGCGTTTAATATAAGTTCGAGCTTGATTCGCTAAAGCGGTAGAGAAATACGACTTCAAGCCAACGGTCACATCTTCCTCTTTTGCCAAGACTCGGCCACTTTTAAGGACCTTTAAAAGTACATCGTTCCACAGTGCGGTGAATCGCAAACTTCCTTCTTTGGCGATCTGAGGACCAAATGCTCGGAACATGATCGCCTTCATATTTTGACGCAAGTGATTCTCACACCATTCCACTAGGGAACGGCGAGCAGCGGCAGCAACTTCAGAATCATCCGACTGAGCCGAATGAACTGCATTAAGAATGTGTATTAGTTGCTCTTCGGGTGAAACGTTGTTGCCAACGTGTTCATTTGAAGAATGATTGATTGCCATTGGGCAGTGCTCGATTGGAATGAGGATCACTACTCGCGTCGGGAAAATAGTTTAAGCAAAACTCGCCGAATTCTCTTCCTGTTTTTTGATTTATATCATTGTCCGTCGCAATTTTATTGATTTGAAGCTGTCTTTTCGTCCTCTGGCTCAGGAGAATTCTCTTGTGGAACCAAGTTGCTATTTTCTTGGTATTTGCTTAGAGCTTCGAGGCGATTCCACTGGCGTGAAAGCTGGTTTGAGGAACCTCGGGAATTTACGGGGATCATACCACGTTTGGCTTCATTGACCGCTTCTTTGCGGCTTACATTATCTCGCAAGCGTCCTAAACTACGTCCGACCCCTTCGCTCGTCAAATGCACTCCATCGGACACAGCCGTAACCATATCCAACGTTTTGGCTTCGACTTCAGCTTGCTTTCGGCGGCTTTTGAGCATGGTGACTTCGTGTTCCGCACTATCGAGAGCATGACGCATATCGGCAAGCGCTAGCTCAGCCTCCTTTTCGCTTTTTTCCAATCTCTCCAAACCGGACTTTTTAATCTCAATCTGTTTGGACTCCGACTCTTGTAAAGCTATTAGGTCATCGATTTCTTTTTGGAAATCCGTGAGGTTGTAATCCGTATTTGCAAACCGAATTCGTAAGGATTGCTCTTTTTCCGCAGTCTGAAGAATTGGAAAAGCTTCAGCCAACAAACGTTTGCGTATTGCGAGAGACTTTTCCAGTTTGGTTACATCCTGTCGTAGTTGCATTATTTGAGTCTTGGACTGGCTTAGCTGAACCTGTCGTTCAATTACTTCTTTGCGAACCGACGTTAATTCATGATCAAGCTTTCGATCGTGGACATCATCAGGGATTTGATCTTCGAGATGACTCACTGTTTCGTCGGCAGAGGCTCTAAAATAACCTAGAAAATCTCCAAGACTTCGGCCCGCTACAAAAAAGAGCAGGACCAGACCGAACAAAGACACAGCCACGACTTTCAGAGAAGTTTTCATTTAACCATTACCTACATATAGGGGGCAAAACTAACCAAAGACAGCACTTCTGCATCGGTTGAGTAGATTCACGATTGAGGCAAAACATTCGGGCGGCAAATTTTGAGATTTTCTGAATTTATCTAATAGCACCTATGAGTTCGAAGATTTGTGCTCCTTTGAATTCCCCCCCAGATTCCATTCGAAAAGCTCCTATTCCGATTTAATGGCTTGCCTTTAATCTCTTGGGATGGGAATTGCGGCAAGTAACTTACAATCAGCAAGCTCGCAGCTGCCGGCGGCGGTGATGAACGTGCGGGATTTTGATCCGGCCACGCTGTGGAATACGCCGGGAACACCGCCTAATTTTGGTCAGATGCCGGTTCCGCATATCTTCACGATGTCGGGACGCTTTTCGCTGGTTAGCAAAGCGTATCTCAACGCCGATGAAGCCCTGCTGCATGATGCGCAGAATGCCGAGCGCATGCGGGTGGACTGCGGGATTATGGAGTCGCT
>JBIKUM010000127.1:0-8129 GCA_044347585.1 Terrimicrobiaceae bacterium | reverse complement strand
CCTCGTTGATGGGTGGATGCGTTTTATCATTCAAACTCGGACTGGAGGAAATATCGCGCTGGCTTTCCAAGAAGTGGGCTTGGGCGGTCTGGCCGAGAGAGTGAGCGCCCATAAGGCCAAGCATGAGGGCTTGAATATGTTTGAAGAGCTGGGCTGGACCAACTATCTCATCCTCAATAAACAATATGAGCCAAACTGGGGAGCGAGGTATTTCGCGGAGCTGGTGAACCCGATTCCGCGCGTTCTTTGGAAAAACAAGCCATTAATCGGAATCGACTACGCGATCGCCCGAGGACAAAAATGGGAAGGAGCCTCGGCCAAAGAGGGCGGCGTGGGTGCAACGATCTCAACAGGAATGATTGGGCAGGGCGTGGTGAACTTCGGCCCATTCTTCGGTGTGGTGGCAGCTGCGTTCCTCATGGCGACCTGGGCAGCGATCCTGGCGCGACAGGATTTGAAAGGCGAGAAAACAGGCCGACTCCTGCTCTACATGGTCGGCATGGTCCTGACCTTCAACCTCGGCCGCGACATCACGCTGATCACGCTGTATCCGTTTCTTTTTGGATTTATCATGCTTGTCGTCTTCTCCAGAGCGCGAGGTGAAAGGTAGGCGGTGATCCGCCTTCGCGCTGGCGCAGCTCTGGACACTGGTCGCTCGACTCTCGACACACTATGGGGGACACTATAGGGGTCAGGCATTAATTTTTGACATTTAATGAGATAGCGGAGAAGCAAGTCGAGAGCCCAGCGCCGAGAGTCAAGTGGCGATCCACCTTCGCGCTGGCGCGACTACGGCTTGACGATGATAATTTTATTTTGGACAGGATTAACAGAATTTACAGGATAAAGACATGTCTATAAAGAAATCTTGACTTGATCGAAAATCTGTATATGAAAAAAATATGAGTGGTGCACTTCAATATCTCACGAATGAAGAAGGAGAAAAAACAGCGGTAATCGTGCCTTGGGAGGATTACATCAAATTCATGGAGGACATGGAGGATTTGGCGGTTGTGGCTGAGCGGCGCGAAGAGCCTAGGGTAAATCACGAGCAATTTCTCGCCGAGCTTCGGAAAGATGGCATTCTACACGATCACTTGGCGTAAATCGACCAAGAAGGATTTACGCAAGATTCCGGAAGGGGATGTGCTTGAGATTCTGCAAGCCGTTGAAGCCCTGGCAGGGAATCCTTTTCCGATCGGTTCCACGAAGTTGGTTGGGACTGTGGATGTTCATCGAATCCGTGTGAGAAAATATCGTGTGATCTATGAGGTCCAAGGTAATGAATTGGTGATTGAAGTGATCCGTGTGGGACATCGAAAAGATGTTTATTGGTGAGACGCATTCGCACGCGGAAGTATTTGGAGATGTTTGGGGAGGTGATCCTTAAGAAGCGCAAAGTTGCAGGGTTGCAGGGGTTCAGAGAAGGTATTAATTATTGACATTCAAGGAGATAGCGGAGAAGCAAGTCGAGAGACCAGCGTCGAGAGTCGAGGGCAGCTGAAGAAATAGTGGCTGGTGGCTGGCTTGGTGAAAACTGGAAAATTTTCATGAACATAGTAGTTGATACAAATGTGATTGTTGCGGGATTAAGATCACGGAATGGAGCTTCGAATGCCTTGCTTCATTAAATTCGTGATGGAAAAGGCTTTGTTTTGCATCTCTCGACGGCCGCAGTTTTGGAGTATGAGGAAGTCCTTGTTCGCGAGTTGGTGCCGTCATTATTTGCAAGCCGAGATATCCTTTGGTTCTTCGATGATCTCATTGCAGCATCTGTGCGCCATGCTTCGATTCGGCGTTTTCGTCCGATTTCAAGCGATCCTGATGATGATTGCATGATTGAGTTGGCTTTGACGGCGGATGTGCAGGCTCTGGTGACTCACAACAAACCGCATTTTAAGGAATTGCCTGCAAGGGGGATTAAGGTGTTGACACCGGCGGAAATTTTAAGAACTTTAAAATTATGAGCATCATTGTTCCAGAGGCAATTTTAAAAGCCGTGGAAGAGGCCGCCAAGAGAAGAGATTTAAGTATCTCGGAGTTTGTGGAAAATACCCTTTTGGCAAAGGCTTCCGAAGTTTTGTCTGACCCTTATCTTGAGTCCAGAGCAAAGAGGGCCAATGGCTTGGGATGGCGAGTGCTGGAGCAAGCGCCGGATGTGCCTCCGATCCCTAGAGATGAGCTGTCGTGAGAATCTGAGGGTATTTGTTCAAGAGAAACTAGTCTGTGGGGTTAGGCATTAATTATTAACATTTAAGGAGAGAGCGGAGAAGCAAGTCGAGAGACCAGCGTCGAGAGTCGAGTGGCGATCCTCCTTCGCGCTGCGCGACTACGGCGTGACGATGGTAACTGTTCCAGACGAGACATAGGGAGTGGTGAAAGGCTTGACTTGGAAAAAAATTGGCTTAAACAAAAATGATGAGTGTAACCGAGGAAATTATTAAAGAAGCCGTGAGCTTGGATTTTACACAGCAAAGAGAACTTCTTATGTTTGTAAAATTCTTGAAGACAAAAAAACAGGGTGACGATGATGCGGATTTCAAGAAGTTTTCTTTGGAATCGGCTATGCGGGGAATGGAAGATGAGCCGGATTTTTATGATGAAACCCCAGAGGCCCGAAAATGAAATCCGAGGGCGACATTTTTTTGTTCAAGTTCCCGCTCACAAACCAATCTACGGGTAAGCGTAGGCCGGCGGTTTTGTTAAAGAAAATTCCAGGCCAAATCGGTGACTGGTTGGTATGTATGGTGAGTTCGCGATTGCACCATGAGGTTCAGGGAGTTGATATGGCAGTGCGGGCTGATGAAGAAATCTTTGCACAAACAGGCTTTCGAAAAGACAGCTTGATTCGCGTCACAAGGTTGGCGGTAGTGGATGAAGCCATCCTCGAAACAAGAATCGGCAATTTACCTCAGGATGTTTTATTCGCTTTGAAAGGCAGGTTGGCGGCCTGGCTGACTTCCTGTTAGGCATCAATTTTTAGCCGCCGCATCAAAATCCTAAAGGCATTAAAGTCGGCTGAAGGCGTTCCCCATGCCGTAACTCGGACTGGGGGGGGGGACACTATAGGGGTCAGATGAAGGCATTAATTGTTGACATTCAAGGAGAGAGCAGAGAAGCAAGTCGAGAGACCAGCGTCGAGAGTCGAGGGCTTGAATACGAGTTGAATTATCGGCCCTGGTTACTGTGAAAAAGCTTCTCTATGTCAGCGAGGTAGATGCGGAGTGGGGAAGTGAGGAGTAGCGATTCGGCAGAGTGCGGCGCTGGCTAGGGCGGGGTTGGAGGTTCATTTTTGGTGTAAGGCATCATTTCCGAAGGAGAGGTTGGGGGAGTCGCTGGAGTTGGGCGGGTGGCGTGATATGCTTGACGAGATACAATAATTGCCTATTCTATATTAATTATGAACGAGAATAGCCATAAAAAATATATTCCGAGGCGCTGGGACAAGGCGATTTCGGATTTTTTGCGGGATTCTTCGCTGAACAAGAATGTTTTGTTGGTGGAGGGGGCGAGGCAAGTCGGAAAGTCTTCGTTGGTATCCAATGCATTGCTGAATCTGGAATGCAAGTTTTATGCGTTGAATCTGGAACGGGACGCGAGGCTTTGCTCTTTACTGGATGAGTGTCGGGATTTCAAGGATTTCGAGGCCGTGTTAAGGGATCGCTTGGGGTTTGATCCCACGAAAGGGGAGGTGCTTTTTATCGATGAGGCCCAGGAGAGTCGGCGCTTGGGTGGGTTTGTGCGGTTCATGAAAGAGGACTGGCCGCTGGCTTCGGTGATCTTATCGGGATCGACGCTGGCGCGGTTGTTTCGGGAGGATCAGAGATATCCAGTGGGAAGGGTGACTCGGATCGTTGTGGGTCCGTTTTGTTTTTCTGAATTCTTGGAGGCTGTGGGTGAGGCTCATTTGGCTGATGTGATTCGGTCGGCGGTGCCAGAGATTTCGCCGCAGAGGCACATGCGGCTTTTGGAGTTGTATGATGAGTTTCTTAAAACGGGTGGTCTTCCCGCAGTGGTGTTGTCTTTCGCCTCGGGTAGTGATTGCGCTGAGATGCTTGGGCAAATTCTTGCCGATTACGAGCGGGATTTTATTCGCATTTTCGGGGAGGGGGATGTAGCACTGGTGAAGGGGAGCTTGCGAAGTGTGGCGAATTTTGTCGGAGGTGCATCGAAGAACACCTCGGTCTGGCCAAATGCGACAACTCGAATGAATGCAAAGATAGCTGAGGTTTTTTTGCGCCTGGAGGATTGGCATTTGATCATGCGTTCGGATCAGCGGGGAGTGGGGATGGAGGCTTCGCATAATTATTTGCCCAAGCGTTATTTGTTTGATACTGGACTCTTGCGCTCGTTGAGGGAATCGGCCATTCCGCCAATTCATTTGCTGGAAACGGTGGATGCGCTGGTTCGTAAGTCCTTGGGCGGGGTGATTGAAAATCAAGTGGCAGTAGATTTTGCAGGCCAGGGGCTGCAGCTTGCCGGTTGGAAAAAAACACCCTCGGGTGGGGAAATTGATTTTATAGTGAAAATCGGAGTTGGGACCATTCCAGTGGAATGCAAAGCGGCCTTGAAGTGCGATAGGCGTCACTGGCAGGGTGTATTGGAATACATGGACCAATACGAGCAAAGTGTAGGAGTCGTTGTGAGTTTGGCGCCTTTTGGAGAAACTTGTTTAGCGAATGGGACGAGGATAATAAACTTGCCGACTTATTTCTTGGAGCAATTTGCAAAACTGGCGAAGGTTGAAAAAAGCGGTGTGCATGCCGATCAAAAATGAATTGGATGATTCTGCGGCGGCTTTCCTAATGGTGACACAGGGGCGCTCTTGGTGCGTCAGTATTTGAAAGGGGAAACAACGGGCCGTCTCCTGCTGTATATGGTGGGCATGGTCCTGGCATTCAACCTCGGCCGCGACACCACCTTGATAACTCTGTATCCGTTTCTCTTTGGATTCATCATGCTTGTAGATTTCTCCATAGCGAGAGGGGGACTTTGTAACTGGTGGCGGGGAGTTGTTGAAGAAATTAAAGTTTGCGTGAGAAGTGATTTGTGCGTGTGTAGCAATTCTTTTCTGGTTCGCTGATATACTTTTAATATGCTTTTAGCTATTCATTTTGCGCGGCTTGGGCCGTATCATCTGGCGCGGTTGCGTTCCGCTTGTGAGGTTTTGGCGCCATTGGGGTGGGGGGTGGTGGCGTTGGAGATTGCGGGAGCAGATGCGACTTATGAATGGGAGCAGGAGTCCGGTGGCGGGGAACAATGGGAGCGGGTAACTGTTTTTCCTAATGGGATTTTTGAGAGGATTCCGGCAAGCGAGATGAAGAGGGGGATCGTGAGGGAACTGGATCGTATAAGACCGGACGCTTTGGCGATTGCGGGGTGGGGGACTGTGGATGCGCGCGCTTGCTTGGATTGGTGTAAGAGGAATGACGCGAAGGCGATCGTGATGAGTGAGACTCGGGCTGCGGATGGAAGGCGTGTGTGGTGGAAGGAGTGGGTGAAGTCGCGGATCGTTCGGAGGTTTGATGCGGCGCTCTGCGGTGGGGAGTCGCATAAACGGTATCTTGTGCAACTGGGGATGCCGGAGGAGCGGATCGCTTGCGGGTATAATGTGGTGGACAATCAATTTTTTGGAAAAATTCTAAATGTGGAATGCTGGGAGCAGGGGGATTTAACCACAATCGAGCGCGGGGGCAGGTGCGAGAAAGAGCAACCGAAGGTTGGCCCGAAGGGCGAGGGAGCGGGAACGAGCGAGTCAAAGAGCACAGAGTTAGAAGCAGGGGCATGCTTGTCAGGCCAAGCTGGCGATGCGTTTTCAAATTCCTCCGCAGGCGAGCTTGCGCGGGATTTTGAAACTCCATCGCACACTCGCTTTGCAGATGCTCCTGCTCCTTCGCGCGATGCCAGACGCTCGCTACCCGCTACTGTGCCGGAGGCGCTTGCCAGCCCTTATTTTTTGGCGTCGAATCGGTTTGTAGAGCGAAAAAATCTTGGACGCTTGGTGGAGGGGTATAAGATTTTTCAGGATTCAGTCTTCAGACTTCAGGGGGCAGAAAAAACGGGCGTGTGGCCGTTGGTTTTGCTTGGGGATGGCGAATTGCGTGGCGCACTGGAAGCGCAATGCGTGGAGTTGGGGGTTCAAGTTTTCAGGATTCAGGATTCAGTTTTCAGCAGCGCCGGGCGCGAAGACTTAAAACTTAATTCTTACAAACTTAAAACTCCCGCCGGAGGCGGGTGCATTGTTTTTGCGGGATTTCGGCAGATCGGGGAGTTGCCTTCGTTTTATGCCGGGGCCGGTGCGTTTGTGCATCCGGCGTTGGAGGAACCATGGGGGCTTGTCATCAATGAAGCGATGGCGAGTGGCTTGCCGGTGTTGTCGAGCCGGAATGTGGGGGCGGCGGAGGAGTTGGTGCAGGAGGGCAAAACTGGGTTTTTATTTGATCCGAGGGATGTAAACTCGATTGCGGAATCTCTTTTTAAGATGTTTTCGATGTCTGAAGCTGCGCGGCACAAAATGGGAATGGAAGCTCGTGAAATGCTGGAGCGCAAGGTGCCAAGCAGGGCTTTTGGCGAAGGGTTGGCAAAGGTGCTTGGGACATGAAGACGCTGTGCGTATTGGAGTCGGTATCCCGTGCTGATGGGGGGATTTTTGAGGCTGAACGGGCTTTGCAATCTGCTCTTGCGGCGGGCGAGGGGGTGGAGGTGCGCGTGGTCGGCGTGAGGGATGAGTTCACGGATGTGGATCTGGCAAAGTGGGGGTATTTGCGACCAAGAGTCGCTGCACTGAGTGGACCAGCGGGCTTCGGGTATGCGCCAGGGTTGGCTGACTTGCTCGATGCGGATGTGGATCTGGCCTATGCGGCTACGCTTTGGAAATATGCGTCGTGGGCGGTTTTGAATTGGCAGAAAAAAACACGCAAACCTGTCGTGGCGGCTCCGCATGGTTCGCTGGATGCCTGGGCATTGAATAACTCGCGCTGGAAAAAGCGGGTCGCGGCTTGGCTTTTCAAAGATGAGCAGCTACGGCGAGCGACATGCTTTCGAGCGCTCTGCACAGCGGAGGCGGATGCGATTCGGGCTTATGGTTTGCAGCAGCGGATCGAGGTGGTGCCGAATGGGGTGGAGTTGCCGGAGGAATTAACCACGGAGGACACGGAGAGCACGGAGGGGAGAAGGAGGCTTTTGTTTTTGGGGCGGATTCATCCTAAGAAGGGGCTCGTGGGCGCGCTGCGGGCTTGGGCGGACATTCAGAATTCAAAATCCAAAAATCAAAATTCGAAGGAGTGGCAGTTTGTGATCGCGGGGTGGGATCAGGGAGGGCATGAGGCGGAGTTGAAGGCGCTTTGTGGCGATCTCGGATTGCGAATTGCGGATTGCGGAACGACGGAGAACTTAAAACTTAATTCTTACAAACTTAAAAATGAGCGCTCTCAGGATATACAAGGGGGACTGCGCCCCGATAATGGGTCAAGCCGGAGGTTGACCCTCCCGGATGTCGATGTTGTGTTTTTTGGGCCGGCTTTTGGGGAGGAGAAGGAAGCGCTGTTGCGGAGTGCGGATGCTTTTATTTTGCCGAGTTTTAGTGAGGGGTTGCCGATGTCGGTGCTGGAGGCTTGGGCATATCGGTTGTCGGTGGTGATGACGCCGGAGTGCAATTTGCCGGAGGGTTTTGCTTCCGGTGCGGCGCTGGAAATTCGCAGCGGGGAGGGGAGTTTACAGGGGTCATATTTAAGTTTTCAGTGTGGTTTGCGGGCGCTTTTGGAGATGTCGGATGCGGATCGCGCCGCAATGGGGATGAGGGGGAGACGGCTTGTGGAAGAGAAGTTCACCTGGCCGAAGGTGGCGGCTCAGATGAAGGCTTTCTATGAAGAGGTGCTTCGGTAAGGAAGGGGGCAGATTTTTGAGGAACCGCGCTGGGCGAAGATCAGCGCGGTTTTTTTGTGCCTTTTTTTGTGGATTTCAAGTTTCGAGTCGCAGGCTAATATTTTGAGATGATTTTATCTGAAAGACGCATCGGGGTGACGCTGGGGGATCCGGCGGGGGTTGGTCCTGAGGTCGTGGCTGCGGCTTTGGATTCGATGGAGCTTCCTGAGGGAATTGCGGTGGATGTGATTGGGACGGCGGAGGGG
>JBIKUM010000126.1:0-8192 GCA_044347585.1 Terrimicrobiaceae bacterium | reverse complement strand
AGAATTCCGAGCGATTTGGACGGTCGCTGGGCACCGCAACGCCACCGATAAATTGTCCTGGCCCCCAAACCAAGCTTCTCGCATAAGACCTCCTCCGACACCCCTGTCATAGCGACCATGGCTTGGACTTCCTTTGCTGAGAAGACGCCTTGGGACTTGAGCACTGCAGCCTCGATGCGGTCGCTGGATTCCGGCGGGAAAAACTTTTCGCCACACGCGCTGCAAACGCGAACGGCGACATCGGTAACTTTGACTTCGGTGCCATCTGGCAAACAAGAAACATGGTTTTGGATTATGTCATTGAGGAACCCCTCAAAGCATGATGGACAAGGTGTGGCGTCCGGGTTAGTAGGGTGTGTCATCGCGGTAGGGGTATGGTGGTGTGGCCGTGAATTTGAATGAGCAAGAGCATGCCTCGCGCTTTGTCTTGCAGAGCAATTTGCAGGTAAACATCAGTGGTGGCGGCGTCGGGCATCTCCAAGTTAAGTTGCATGACGATGTCCGGGAGCAAGCCGCTTCCGTCTTTCTTCATTTTTTGGAAAACTTTGCGCCCAGAATCTAAGTGTGCTAGCAGGCAAGTGCAAAGGTATCTTAGAGAATATCCCTGCGCTTCGCTGTGCCTTAAGATCGAATCGGCTACCTCGTAATTTTGAACCCGCAAGTAGGCGATCGCCTTCAGGACCACGGGCGCGGGTGTGAGTGGTGGCAGCGGCATCAGGCTCAATGCTCTTTCGAGTCAGCGTTTCTGCAATAATCACGGCGACAGAATAGATCAATTGATCGGTTTGTCAATGGCCGTTCTGAGATTTTCTGAAGAGTGGTGATCATATGGTTTTTTATACCGTTTTAGAAATAACGAATAGTCGAATGGAATAGAAAATAACGGAGATCAGCATACGGAGGGCTTCGGCGGGAGTGGCGAGGTGATTAGATACTTTGTGGGATCGGAGATGCCAGCGAGTAGGAAAGCCTCTCGGCGTTCAACGCAAGTGCCGCATTCGCCGCAGTGGGTTTCACCTCCGACATAGCAGGACCATGTTTGCGAAAAATCCACGCCGAGTTCGTTGCCGCGTTTGGCAATCTCGGCTTTCGTCATCGAGATGAACGGCCTGATCACCTCGACTTCAGCATAGGTGCCAAGGCGGATCGCATCGGACATGGAGCGCATGAATTCCTCCCGACAATCGGGGTAGATGGCGTGGTCGCCAGAGTGGGCAGCAATAACGAGTCCCTGGGCACCCTTGCTCTCGGCAAACCCGCCAGCAATCGAAAGCATGATTCCGTTGCGAAAGGGAACGACCGTTTGCTTCATCGTCTGCTCCTCATAGTGCCCCTTCGGAATCTCTCCGCCCTTTTTGAGGAGGTCGGACTCGAACTGCTCGCCGATGAAATCAAGTCGGACGGTCGAATGAGGCACGTCGAGTTTCTGAGCATGGAACTCGGCAAACGGAATCTCGCGATCATTGTGTTTCGAGCCGTAGTGGAAACTCAAAACAGCCGTAATCTCAAAATCCCGCACGGCCTCATACAAAGCAGCAACCGAGTCCATGCCGCCGCTGCAAAGAACGACGACTTTTTGTTTTTGTGAGTTCATGATTTTTTCTCAGCTTCATAGTTTCCAAGCACCTCGCCAAGGACAACGGTGTAGTTCAGGTTTCCGTGATCGAGGTCCACATCAGGCAGGAAATCTTCATCCAGCGAACCGAGAAGCGCAGGCACATCGGATTCCTTCCATCCCCCGTCCTTCAGCAAAATCACGGTTCCTGCAACGGTGCCGCTGGCGAGGTAGTGGAGATCGACTGCAGCAACATCCTTGCCCTCGCGTTGTGCGAGAAAGCGCTCGGATGAATGTGTGCGAAGTGTGCGTTTCCAAGAAAGATTCATGAAGTGAGGAGAAGTTTTGTGGCGGCGATCCCAACTGGAACAGCAGCGATAAGGACAAGGCAACCAGAGCCGGATTTGCGATAGCCAACGCCTGTTCCAGGGATGCTGAAGCTGGTATACTTTTTCCCACGCGCCGTTGTGCCAACTCGGAATCCGCGACCACCGACAGAATAGCCCACGCCGGACTTGCTCAGGTTCACTCTGAACGGCCCAAGATTAACAGATTTGCGGTAGTAGAAGCCCATGGGAAAGGAGTTTTAAGTTTTAAGCATTAAGTTTTAAGAAGTGCCGGTCTGAAATTTCTAAAAGTCTGACAATAGCAGGGCTTAGTTGTTCAAGTCGAGCGTGCGTCTCTGGATTCCTAAAATTAACGCTCATCAATCATAGATAATGTGCGGATGTATGCGAACCGGATGTGATCGCTGATTTTCATGGAAAGTTTTCGCTGCCCTGTCGGGCGGGATCGAGCTTGATCAAGGCATCCACGAGTTCGTGAACGAGTGTGGAAGGGTTGCGCCTCGCCTGATGGAGCCGCTCATTTTCAAAAGCCAAGCGCCGCGCATTTCTGAGCGCCATCTCCACTCGAGGTTCGAGGACTTTCTGAAACCCCACATCGGCCTTGTCATACTTCTTTCCCGTTTCCACCGAGATTAACCGGCTCAGTTCCTGGCGCGGTATTGGAGTATCGCGATAGTGGAAATGGAGCAGATACCAGATTTCAAAGCACTCATTAGACCAGCAGGCCGTGACCTCGTTCCATGAGCGAGCCAGATCAAAAGCCCGGTTGAAGTTTTGCATCGGCCAATCGTCTTTATCAAAGACCACCCATACGCGCTCATAGGGTCGCCCTTGGCTCCGGGCGCTTCGCGCGCGCTCGATGGCGCTTTCCATGAGGCTGTCCGTATTTCTGCCTGTGCCGATGCATTCGATCTCGACCAGTTCCCTGTCGTGGGGAAATGCGGCAAGGTAGTCCCGTGAGCTTTTGGTGTCCTCACACAGGATCAGAATGCGTCGCAGAGGCCGGGTTTGCGCGGCCTTGCGACCTTGGGTGTTGGCCTTACTCGGTGGCATGCGCTGCGGCCTCCTGGAAGTGTGCGAGTTGGGGCACGGCGCCGAAGAGCCCGAGCATGTATTGACGCGAAAATTTCGATGTGGGGCGGACAAGGTTCGAATCGATATCCGCGAGGCTGAAGAGATCCGTAGCTCCGCTTTCATCCCTCTCGCAGAACCACACCTGATCCCTCCGGAACCGCTCGGGATCGAGCAGATTGACATCATGCGTGGCGCACACAAGCTGCGCATTTTTCCGATTCGCCGGGCTGTGGAAGAGGTCGAGGATCGCCTGGGTCAGCCTCGGATGCAGTCGGGCATCGAGTTCGTCCACCACGAGGATGGATCCCTCCTCCAGGGTGTGAAGAATTGGGCCGCTGAGGGCGATGAATTTTTGAGTGCCGCTGCTCTCATTTTTCATCAAGTCGAACTCCACTTCACCCACCACATTGTTGCCCGCGTCGCGCTTCTGGTGCGTGGTTTTGATATCCACACTTCGATACAGCTTGCCCAGCCTACGGCTTTTCATGTCCGCAAGCATCTCGGGACTTGCATTCTTTTCGCCCAGCTCCTCCAACTCGCTTCGAATCGACTGGATGTTGAAATCCGCTTTCTGCGCCAATTCCAAAATTCTCTGCCTGTTCTCCGTCTCCTGAAGTTGCTTGGCGGTGAACTGGAAAAACTGCCTCTCGTTGAACCCGGAGATCGTGCGAAGGCGCTGCACCCAGGCGAGCACGCGCCCGGCTTGCTGGCCATTGAACTGCGCACACACCGAGAGAAACAACGCATTCGGCCGTGTTCTCTCCTGAAGCCCACTCCCCTCCTTGAAGGTCGTGTTGGAAATTCGAAAATTCTGGCCCTCGCGCGTGAAGAGGCGCGCCTCTTTGGCTGTGGGGGATTTCCTGTAAAGCCACTCCGAGAGCACTGCTTGGGCCGTGACTTCAAACCCATACCGATAGTCGAAGCCATCCCAGCGGAACTCCACCTCAAAATGACTCGCCGCATCTTCCGTCTCCGAAGAAAGCAGAAAAGGCTGCACCGGGATGTCCTCACCAGCCTGCCCCTCCTTGGAGGATGTCAGCACAAATTTTCGAAACCAGACGAGCGCTTCGATCACATTGGATTTCCCGGAAGCGTTGGCCCCATAAAGCACAGCCGACTTCACCACCCGCAACTTGCCATCGGTGACCACATGGCTCCACGCCAAATGCTCATCCGATCGCGCCTCCAAACTCAATGTTTGAAGATCCCGGATCGATTTGAAATTCTGGACTGAAAAAGCGAGAAGCATGATTTAAAATAGAGTTTCTATATTTTATTCGCAGAAATTCTGCGAAATAAAATAGTAAATGCATTTTTTAAGGCCTGCGTCATCATTTTCGAGGCGGATTTTTTCCTTCGGTTGTGTAACGAGTAGCATAACAGAAAAAGGGCCCGAGTGGAGACTCCTGCCGCCATCTTCCCATGGGAAAAGGATTGTTTATGGGCGCGTTCAATATCTAAGTGGTTGCGAGATGCTTGGTTTTTGCAGCGATCTCGAATGTGCGGACATGCAATGGAACGAGTTTTTGCTCCATCGGTTCCTGATAGCCACCGGCGAGCACAAAGAAGAAGGGTATCGCGAGTTCCAGAGCGAGGGTCTCCATGACGAGGGCGTCCCGCCGGGCTAGGAAATCGGCTGACATCTTCGAACGGGATAACGGGTCGTCGCAGTGCGGGTCCATGCCGGCTTGGTAGATCACAAGCCCGGGTCGCTGTTCCGAGATGAGGCTCAAGGCTTCGTCGAGATAGCAGCGCGCTTGAGGCTCATCACCAGTAGGCACTTTGCGGACGATAGAGCGAGGCCCCTCGAATGCGCCCATCGTGGAGCCGCAGATCGAGAAGTTGAAGAGGTTCGGGAGGGTTTTGGTGAACTGGGCAGTGCCGTCGCCTCCGTGTTCGTCGCAATCAAGGACAAAGACATCCAGATCGGCTCGCATGGCCGCTACCAAGGCGAGGCCATTGAAAGTGCAGAAGCCGCCACCATTCGGTGGAGCTGCGTGGTGGAAGCCTTGGGCCACATTGGCGGCGATGCCGTCCTCCAGTGCCATGCGGGCAGCGAGCAGGTTGCCGCCATTGATCGCCAGCACGCCATCACGATAGGCCTCGCTCCAGAAGCCGAACGCGCATTCGCTCAAAGGTCCTTTGCCTGAGATGATGCTCTCGACATAGTAGGGGCGGTGAATGCGCTCCAGATCGGCTCTGGAAGCAGGCTGAGGTTCCACAAGAGTGGCAAATCCGGCATCGGCCGCTTGCTGCGCCACAAGTGGAAGCTTCCGCATCGAGGGTTGCGGAGTCTTCGCGTAGTAGGACGCGCTGAAAGCGGTGCGGACGGGATGTGGAGTGGTGGTTTGTTTCATCCAGCTCATTCCTCCCCCGTTCCGGTATCGCGGCCGAAAAAGAAGAGCCAGTCGTTGATATCGAGATCGAGGGGAAGGCCTGAGTTTGCGGTGAGGATTTGCCGCCAACCGTCGTAGGTGTCCTTGCGCCCAGTATGGTAGGCGAGTTTCTCGTAGGCTTCGGTGAGGCTTTTGCGAAGATCGTTCCGGATCATGATGTCACCACCCTGCTGGTAGTCCCTCATTTTTGGCGAGCCGTATTGGAGGACGGACTTTTCGTTGACCTCGATTCCATCGGCCTTGATTTGGGTGACAATATCTTCCCGTCTACCGTTCCAGAACGCATGGCGCTCGTCGTGGTATTGGATTTTTTGTTGAACCGCTTCGGCAAGTTGCTCGGCGGTGTATCGGAATTTCCACTGGTCTCTTAGCATAGGATGTGTGGTTTTTGGTTGGGTTGGTCTGCGGGTGAGAGGTGGGATGTCTGCCTCTCAGCGAATATCGATGCGGATGTTTTTATTCAGTTCGTTGAGCCGGTGTTGGAGGCAGGCGATCGTCGCGAGGTCTGGAGCCCGCACATAGGTGAGGTTCGAGCCTGGGTGGTCGCCCTCGATGAAGCTGAGATTGCCGAGCGGGTCGCCTGCGTGCTCGATGGTCTCGGGGCAGAGCGGCAGGTCGTTGAGATAATGATATGCAAGCGCCATCGGGCTTTCGCGCATCTCAAAATCCCACTCCATGTAATGCTCCAAGGCTCCGCCATCGATAGGCTCGCTAAATGGCACTTCGGGCTCCTCCTCGCCCTCAGAGCGGTCCCAACCGAAGTATTGCTCCAGGAAGTCCGCACGCTCCTCGTCGTCGTTCATATCCACGCTTCGACTGTCGATGAACTCTTCCCAAGTCGGGATGGGGGACTCTGCATCAGGATCACCGAAATGAAGCGTGTAGTCGCCGTAGTCGTAGACGGCATAAATGATAGAAGCGTTTTTGGACGACTGAGGAATGATGAGAGGTTGCCCACCAAGCACACAGGTATCCCGAATTAGCCGTGCAATGGGCGCTGGAATAAGAACAGAACCGGCGGCAAGGCCGCATAGAGAGAGAAAATCACGTCGTTTCATATGGAAGAAAAACGTGACCCCACAGATGAGACCGGACAACGCACCGAAGTGTCATAGGTAGATCGCAGCGTGTCATAGGATCCGGATGAAAAATCGCATCACGGCAACTTGTCCTGCCCAATTGGTGCAAGGGTGAGTCGTGATTTTTCCTGAATGAAAAGAAACTCACTCTGCCATGCAGAAGGGCCTCTGGATTGGCTCTGCGGGCGGATGCGAGTGAGTGAGGTTTCGAGGATGTGTAGGATTTTGGTGATCATTTCACCAAGAAGCTAACAACACCGGTCAGACATCCGCTGGGGGAGGAGAATTTTTCTTAAAAAAACTTTCGCCTGCCTTTATGGCCCCAACTACTCCCCAAAATGTCTGGCGAGTTCCGATGACTGGAGTTCTATTCGAACACCTGTTCCATCCTGCGGATTTGTTCAGCGAAGGCTTTGGGTTGGCGCTCTTGAAATTTTCGGAGGTTTATCAACTTCCATTGGATGCCTGGCAATTCTGAAGCATGGGGGCATTGCAGAAGGTTCCAGTCTGGCTCGGCGCGAAGCAGGCTCAAAAGAAAGTTTTTATGGTCGCTGGTGAGCCGCTTCATCAATTCGGATCGAAGGCGAGAACGGGTTTCTGTCAATTGCTCCAAGGGCACGGGAACCGCTGCCATCCCGGCGAACTGTTCCTCGTAGGTCGCTGAGATGTCCTTTTCGCGCGCGTCAAGAACCTCGTAGGGCGGTTTATCATGTCCGGACAGATAAATGACGAAGCATTCGAGCATGGCGTCCGTGAGTCCCTCGGCTTCGAACAAGCAATGGACATCGAAAAGATCCCTCGGGTGCTGGCGGTCCAGAGCCGCCACGAGCTTGCCACCGTATAATTCCGCTTCGGAAAGGACGGGAACGGCCAACTCCGCCATGAAGTGCCTGGCAGCTGTGTGCACGAGTGGACGGTTTTCGATCGGGTGGACGGTGCCTCGAAGCACAGTGTTGACCTCGATTTTGACCATCGTGGAACCCTCATCGATTAGCAGTTTGGTATCGCCCATTTCCTTGTTGCCCACTTTGCGCGTGGAGAGTCCGACTTTTTCGAGACGCCGGGCAATGATTTGGAGACTTGCCGTGATTTCCTCCAAGGCCGTTTGCCTAGCAGTAGCGCGGTTCACATAGACGAGATCGAGATCGACCGAGAGACGGGGCATTTCACGGACGAAGAGGTTGATGGCTGTGCCTCCTTTGAGCGCGAAGGGGGTTTCTTCGAAAACATCCGGAGCAATGCGGAGCATCAACTTCACGGCCTCGATGTAGGTATTATCCATTCTTTAGAGTCAGCAGGGTGCCGTCCTTTAGCCGGGTGATCCAACGACTTTTGCTGCCGGTCTTTATTTTGTGGTCCTTGAGAAGTTGATCGACATCCACAACGGCGGTTTCGCGTGCCCATGTGAGAAAAAGTCGAACCGCCTTCACACTGGTGCAGCAGGCCAGGAGGCGCCCTAAAAGTTCAGTGCGGAGGTTGCGCAGACCATCGAACAAATTGCGGGCTTCTTCCAAATCCTGATGAATGCCGACCTGAGACAGAAGCTCAAGGACGGCGCGTTCCGGCACGGAGACCTTCAGGTTTTCCAAAGCTCCAGCTGGAGTCGAAATGGTCTCGTCATTCAACGAGGAAGGCTTCCAATCAAAAAGCTGGGTGTGAACAAAACGAGCGCGGAAACGAGATGTGAACCACTCAGGCAGGAGGAATCGGCTCTCACCCCAGAGAATCCAGTTTTGACGGA
>JBIKUM010000125.1:0-8229 GCA_044347585.1 Terrimicrobiaceae bacterium | reverse complement strand
CTCCGGAGCTATGTCAGTCACCAGCGCCCACACGATCCACCCGGATATCGATCGCCACGCGTTGCGCGACTTTGCCGCCAGCCACGGCCTCAACCTGCCTGCCGCCGTTCAACAATTTCTCCAATAAACCCAATACACCACCATGTCTGTCACCATGCGCATCCTCCAGCAGTTCGATGTTCGTAAGGAAAAAGAATTCCTCGAACTCGAACGCCGCTTCGCCGCCCTCGAACATTCCCGCCCGGACCTTCCGCAAGGCAAACGCATGAAGCCGATCTCCGGCAGCGAGCCCTGCAACACGCTTGTGTGGCAGGGCGAGTTCGCCAGCCTCGACGAGGCCCGCAAGGCGCTCGATGCGTTCGCCGCCGACGACACGCACGAGGAACTCTTCGCCAAGCAGTCGGAATTTTTCAAATCCGTCAAAATCGAGTTCTACGAAAACCTCAACTACTGAATCCATGCCACGCGTCATCGACATTCACACCCATGTGTTCCCGCACTATGCCGACCTCGCCGTCGCGGCGATGGACCGCAGCGGGATCGAACTTTCCGTCGTGCTGGCGTGGCATGATGGCTTCGGTGAGGGCCTGCAACGCCACATCGATGCCTTCGCAAAATTCCCGGGGCGTTTCATTACCTTCGGCAATGTCGACTTCAGCCGCATCAATGAGCCGGATTTCGGCAAGACCGCTGCCGCGCAGATGGAGCGCGATTACGCCGCAGGCATGCGCGGGCTGAAGGTTTTCAAGGCTCTTGGCCTCGGCTACCGCCGCCCCGATGGCCGCTACTGGCGCCCAAGCGATGCGGAACTCGATCCCATCTGGGCAAAGGCCGGGGAATTGGGGATTCCGGTGCTCATCCACAGCGCCGACCCACCAAACTTTTGGGAACCGGTGAATGAATTCAATTTCTGGAATGGCGTCCTCTACGGCGAATACGCCTGGTGGACTTATTACAACACGGGTCAGCCTTCAGCGAACGAGTTGCTCGGCGACCGCATCGAAATGGTGGCGCGCCATCGCGGCACGACCTTCATTTTCCCGCATTGCGCCGAAAAAGCCTACTCCCTTGACTGCGCCTCCGAGGACCTCGATGCGCACCCGAACATCGTCTATGATTTCTCGGCACGCGTCCCCGAACTCGCCCGCAGCGCACGCCGCGCCGCCCACACGCGCGATTTTTTCACCGCCTATGCCGACCGCATTTTTTTCGGCACCGATGTGATCTTCGACGACACCAATGTCCCGACCGGACAGCAGGCGCAGATTCTCTATCAACCGGGCGAAATCCCGCTCAATGGCGCCGACCCGAGGGAGCGCTACATCGAGACGACCGCAGCGTTCAACATCTCCAACATCGAGTTCATCACCTCGTCGAAAATCCAAACATCGCCGCCCTTCAAACGCAGCATCGCGCCATTTGAAATCCACGGTCTCGGCCTGCCCGATGACATCGCGGAAAAAATCCTCCATCAAAACGCCGTGCGCCTGCTGGGTCTGTAAAATCCAACTCCATGAAACAATACTCAGACATCCGTGAAGAATGCTGCGCCGCCAACAAAAGCCTGCCGACAAGCGGCCTTGTCGACCTCACCTTCGGCAATGTGAGCGTCTGCTGGCCATCAAACCCAGCGGGGTTGATTACTCCGCGCTCACGCCGGATGACATGGTGATCGTTGACTTTGATGGCAAGGTCGTCGAAGGCACACTCAATCCCTCCTCCGACACCCCCACGCACCGGTGTTTGTTTTTGGCATTTTCCGACATCCGTTCGGTCGTGCACACCCACTCGCGCAAAGCGGTGGCCTTCGCGCAGGCGGCTCGGGAGATTCCCTTGCTCGGCACCACGCATGCCGATTACTTCCGGGGACCGGTCCCGCTGACACGCGCCCTCACACCGGAGGAAATCGCCTCGGCCTATGAATGGGAAACCGGAAAGGTGATTGTCGAACGCTTCGCAAACAGCAACCCAAACGACATCCCGGCCGTGCTGGTCCGCAACCACGGCCCTTTCGCTTGGGGACCTTCGGCGGCAAAGGCTGTAGAAAACGCGCTCGCCCTCGAAATCGTCGCCGACATGGCATTCCACGCCCTGACGCTGGCCCCCGACGCCGCCCCGCCCGCTCTCGCCCTTTCCGAAAAACACTTCCTGCGCAAGCACGGCGCCTCCGCGACTTACGGGCAGAAAACATCCTGAGGGGATCTATCGAGAGCCCAGAGTGCTCACGATGGAAGCGAGGCTACATCGCCTTCCGCTGCCTTGTCGGTATCCGCTGCCTACCGCTTTTCGTGCTTCTATAAAGCAATTCCAGAATTGATACCAAAGTCTCTTTGAAATTCGACTTTTCACAACAAAAGAGGGGCACGGTCGTCTCGACCGTGTAAGGCGATGGCGGGCTCATCACATGGTAAATTGCCCCAGCGTATTCGATTCGCAGTTGTCTGGCCATTAGCCGAACTTTTCAGATTCTTTAAAATGCGTCAATACGCGGGACTGACCCCTTATGTGAGATTGGCATGGCTGCTCTTGCCGCCGCTTTGCGGCTGAAAAATGGGTCATGCGAGGACGATGAACCCTCCCAGGTTTTTCGAATCGTGCTGCCGCGCGAAAGAGGGAGCACGGTCGTCTCGACCGTGTAAGGCGATGGCTTGGAATACTCAACGAAGCGCGAGTCAAGCCCGCGCTTCGATCTTTACAGTTTTGGGCTGCCAACTCGAATATCGTCGATGAGATATTTCAATTTTGTGACATCGATGGGGTCTGTAAAATCCAATGCGATCTCTGCCACATCGATAGGTCCATCTAGCCTTTCTCCTGGCAACGGGGAATCTTCAAGAACCTTTTTATCATTAACAAATACGGAGTATGTATCCGGAGTCTCGGGGTTCCCATCGGTATGGACCGCCACTTTGATAGTCGTCCATTCCGTTAATTCCTTTTCCGTGGATTTGAATTTCAGCCGATTATTCTCAGCACGAGGGGCAATAACATTAGAGCCTTTTTCCCATTGAGGGGAGGTGAAGAACCTGAGAAGCGAACGGCCACCCGGAACGGCCTCACCTACCAGCTTGCATCGGAATTGATACTCAAAATTTTGCGTCATAGGAGGAAGCACGATTTTCAGTCGATTTTGTTCGGAGGTTCCATTGCTACGAATTTCAAGAACCTTGTTTGATGGGTTAGTAGGATCTTCGACCACACCCATTCCCGGTGCTTCCGTTCGCGGGTTTATATAAAGGAGGAAATCCTTTGATTTTTGGAGGTCTTTAAAAATATCCTGCTGCTCAAAATCCAGATTGATTGGAAGAGTCAACTCTGCGGATGCAGTGGCTATGGAAAGAATGGCGGCGGCGCATAGTGCGGCTAGGTTGTTTGGCCTCATGGGGTTTTATTTGTTTCTGGTGTAGGGTTGGGATTGGTGGGAAATGGGAAAGACAGGCGCGCGAGGAGTTGGCAAGATTATTGGCCTAAAAGTGCTGCCTCTCTCAATCAACATAGGAAGCGGATGGTTTCGTTGGCAACAAAAAATTACGGGACTTTTGCCAATTGGGCGCGTTTTTCTTGAAGGTTAATTGATACAGTAAAACCATCCACCACTCCCCAGATCTACTACTCTCGGTGGAGACTGGCGACGCAGGCGCGGAACTCTTCGCTCAGCTCGCTGACTGTAAACCGACCGCTTTGCGCCAAATTAATAAATCGTTGTTTCTGTTCAATTGGTAACTCATTTTTCCAAGGCATACTCCCCAGTCTATGTGTAACCCATGTCCTCGGTCAGCTTGTAACCGATCTCCTTGGTTCATACCGACACAGTTTCATGCCCCGTCCTCCATCCGGCGGAACGCTTCCAAGGGCAGAGCGGCCGAGGGGCCATACCAGCGGCATTCCATGATGCCCAGTTCGGGGTTGATCCATTCGAAAGGTGCCCCGTCCTCGGCGTGCGCGCGGGTGTGTTCGATAAAGTCGTCGGCCAACTGCTCCGCGTCCGGCCGCGACACCTCCGCCACTGCGGCTGCATACCAGCCGACGGGTTGCGGCCAGTAGCCGCCATTTTGGTATTGGCCGAATTCGTAGCGTCTTGCAGACGAGTCGTTTTCCCAAACCCACCCGCCCGGTTCCGCGTCGGCCCAAGTCGGCGTGTGTCGCAGGTAGCCGTGTCTGGAGACGCTGCCATCGCGCAGTGCCCGCAGCATGGCCTCGCAGGCGGCGCGGCGGGTATCGCCCTGCAGGACGCCTTCATAAACTGCAAGGCTCGTCGCCCAGACGTCGGGCTGGCGGTTCAACTCGGAGCCGTTATTGAGCCAGCCGTCGGGGCGTTGCAAGAGCCGCGGGATCGAGTCCGCAAGTTGCGCGGCGAGTTTTTCGTAAAACGCCGCCTGCGCGTTGTTTCCGGCCTTTTGGTAAAGCGCCACCAGATCGCGCGCCGCACGAAAGCGCATGCACGAGGGCAGTGCCACCATGCCCATCGGCTTGAGGCCATCATGGAAATTTGCCGCAGCCCAATCGTCGGGGCCATTCCAGCAGAGGCCGGACTCCGCGTCGGTGGTCAGCGAGAGCATCCCTTGGTGCAAGCGCTCGAGCACATCGGGACCTACTCCAACCAGTCGGGCCAAGCGCACGGTCTCATAGACATCGTCCGCCGCGGAGCGGAGCCCGTAGTTACCTATCCCCTGATCGTCGGTTGACGAATAGGTGCCTGGGAAAAAGACTCCGCCCGGCGGGCGATCTGCCGGCCCGAACCCCGAAAGGACGATGTGATCGGGGATCGCCCATGGTTCTACGCGCAGTCCGTGAGCGAGATTGCGCTGCCGGGGCCCGTTCTGATGAGCCAGGATGAGAGAGAGCATCCCCCGCAGCTCCGCCTCGGGGATCAAACCGGAGCGCGCCTGCATCACCGCGTCGCGTATCCAGAAGGCGGGATATTTGTCGTCGCCGCCGGGGACGTAAAAGACGAAGTCGCCTGATTGCCGCCGGCAACGCGCGAGGACGGTTTCAGTGTGGGAGGTAAGCCAGTTTAGTGATTCGGTGTTTATAGTGGTAAGGGGGTGAGTTTTTGGTTCCGGACCACGCCGTGATGGGGAACATCCGCAAACAGGTGATAGAGCCCGTCGTCGCCACGAATGATCGAAGAATCCCAAACCCAATAACCCGGCATGCGAAAACCGGCCTCGGGGCGCGGTGCTGTAAAATGAATGTCTTTCATGAAGACAGTAGACTATTCGCCGGGGGCCATGCCGACGCCGATAGGATCGGTTGCCAGCCAGAGCAGGTGATCGCGTTCGTCGCCCATGCCGGGGCGCCCGGAGAAGTAAGTGACGGCGGTATCGAGCGAGTAATAGGGGACCAAGGCGACCTCCACCAGCTGGCCGTCCAACTCGCCGCGCACAGTTGCCGTGCGGCGGTCACCACGGAGGAGGCAGGAACTCTGTTCGGGCACCACCTCGCAGAGCCGTTCGCCCAGCGTTTTGTTGTCGGCGGGATCAGCTCCCCACACCAGCGGACCACGCATGATGGCGACCTTGTTTTTTTGCAGACGCATGCCACGGACCAACCGCCACGGCATGTCAAAAACCAGATCGACGCGGTCGCCGTATTGCCACTGGCGCTCCATGGTGAGCCAGCCTTTTTGGGGAGCAGCGGCGATGCGCTCGCTGTTGACGCTCACCGAGACTTCCTGGGCCCAGCCCGGAACCCGCATCGAAAGCGGGAATGTGGCTGCCCGTTCAGGCGTCATCATTATGGAGACGCTGTTCTCGAACGGATAGTCGGTCTGAATCTCCACGCCGACCGCTTGATCACCACAAGGAACCGTGAAACGCCCACTCTCGTAGAGGTCGATGGCGAGGCCCCCTTGATGCGGACGGATAATGAAACCAGGCAGCTCCCCGATGATCCGGCGGTAGTTGCCGGGGCAACAATATGTGTCGCTTTCATACCATGTGCGTTTCCCCTCGCCGGCGGCGTAGTAGCGGATGCGCCGCCCGGAGGTATCGGATGCCGCGAAAAGGGCGTTGTAAATAGCCCTCTCCATCAAATCGCCGAACCACGCCTTGTGGGTTCGCTGCAGCAGGTGAGCGGCCCAGCGGATGAGGTAGGCAGTGGTGCAAGTCTCACCGAGTTTGCCATCCATGCGTTGATCCGAGTGCCAGCACTCCGTGTGGCCACAGGTGCCGCTCACGACCAGACCACCGCCTGCACGAAGGTAGGAAATCACGGCCTGGGTCGCCTCGGGGAGTTCGCCAGCAGCAGTCTCCTCGAGTTGCGCGAGACTCCGCGCAAGGTAGGCGTAAGCATGGCCGCAGACCTCCCCTTGGCGATTTTCCACGATCGGATCAAACCAATCGCCCAGCCCCAGTTCCTCGCGATTGAAAGCCCCGAAAACCGGGTCGCCCGTGGCGCGCGAGAGTGCCTCCATCGCCCGGTCGAGACCGATAGTTGCCAGCGGGTTCCAGATGTAATTCTTTCCCACGTCGCGCCAACGTTCGCCGGAGAGCCTCCCGATCATCCAGCGTGCAAGCCGTTCGGCGGCCCGCAGGGAGGCGGAATCGCCAAACCATTGGGCATTTTCCACCAGGGCCTGGAGGAGGTAGGCCTGCTCGTGGACATCCCAAACTTTGTAGGTGCGCGAAGCCGGTTCGTAGATGCCAAGGTAGCCATCGGCCTCCTGAGTGCTCAAAAGCTCGCTCACGATTTTGCGGCGCAATGCGTCGGCCTCGCCCCCGTGGAGCCGTGCGGCATGAATCAAGCCAGAGAGGGTCTTTCCCAAGCCGACATAACCAGCCTCACTGGTTTTTTCGCGGAAGGGCGCGAGGAAATCCTTTTCCCAATCGAGTTGACTCAGGTTTCCCTCCCATGCGGCGCGGACGCGCTGGCCTATCGCCCCTTCAAGAAATGGTGTCTCCAGTGATTGCATCATTTATCGCCGGGTTCCGATCCGCGTTTGTTTGACGGCCTCGTGGAGTGGGCCAGTCAGATATCCCGGCCCGTGCCGCCGCGCGGTTTGGACTTGGTGGGGTAGTCTGGATTGGGTTTCCGCGTGATGACGACCGCACGCCACCCGATGGCGAATTTCGTCTGCCCAAGCCTCTCCGGATTGCGCCGCGCTGATCCAACGGGATTGCGAAAAAGGGGTATTCATCTATCTGGTTTGGGTGTTGCCTAGTTTAAAAACGGCGAGTTTGCGTTAGCAAGATCGAGTAGATTTTATCACTTCGATTCTTTGAAGTGAATGAGGGATTTTTCCTTCCTGAGGGTCTGGCTCTGGCAGAGTTGGCAAAACGAAGTCCAAGGCACGCTTATCTGGAACACGAATTACTGGCACAGCAGCAAGGTTTATCCGCAGGGTTTGCAGAATCCTTGCCTCGACACGATGAGCTGGAACGATGGCTACGGCACACAAGTCGGCGAGAAACGCCCATGGGCAGCCGGCGATGGACGACTGGTCTATCCGCCCGAGGTCTGCTACGCGAAACTCCTCGAAGTGCCTGCTGCCATTTCCGGTGGCCTCACAACCTACACCAACGATCCCGCTCCCATCACAGCGCGGCGCCACGAACTGGCCAAGGCGATCGAGAAGCTGACAAATACAGAGCGCAGATGATGGGAGTTCATCCCCAGAAAATCCAAGTAGTGCGCTAAGAGAAGGCAAAAAACCACATCATCCAAACTATGGTTGCCACAGGTTTGTCACGCCTGATGACTGCCCATGAACTCCGATAAAAAGAGGGAACGGCCGCCCAAACAGGGTGACAAAAGCAGATTGACAGATTGATTGCTTTAATTGCATATAAGCAAATTCGCTCATTTACTATTATGAAAACCTACCGTCTTAATCGCCTCTTCAACTCTAAATCCGGCCGCTGTTTTGATGTCGCCATCGATCACGGCTTTTTTAACCAACCTGGCTTTCTGACAGGCATCGAGGACATGGCGAAGGCTGTGGAGACAGTTGTTAAAGCCGCTCCGGATGCGGTTCAGCTCACCACCGGGCAGGCACGCCATTTGCAGAAAATCCCGGGCCGTCAAAAGCCTTCGCTCGTTCTCCGCACGGATGTGGCGAATGTCTATGGCCGCGAGTTGCCCGTCGAGGCGCTGAGCGCGATGATCGAGGAGCCGAGTCTTCAGGCCGTTCGACTCGATGCCGCCTGCATGTGCGTGAATCTTTTTCAGATTCCTGGAGCGCCAGGCGTGACGAATCAGTGCATTGAAAACATCTGCGCGCTCAAACTC
>JBIKUM010000124.1:0-8235 GCA_044347585.1 Terrimicrobiaceae bacterium | reverse complement strand
GCGGAGCATTTGCCAAGGGGTGCGTCCCCCGCTCACGGCCATGACAAAGCGTCCACGAGCGGCGACGGCGGCGCGGGCGTCAGAGGCAATGATTTGTGCGGCGCGGGCTGCCACTTCGTCGGAGGTGCTGAGAATTTCTTTTTTCATAAATCGAGTGTCGGAAGCCTACCGGTTTTTCTAAAAACGACAACGCCGCTGTGCTGGATGTGCTTTTCATTGCGGCAACACGCGCAAACGGGCACAACTACGGGATGTCATTTCAAAATCTCGGGCTCCCGGAGCCTGTTCTACACGGAGCGCAACGCATGGGTTACTCGGATGCCACGCCCATTCAACTCCGCGCCATTCCTGTGATTCTCTCGGGCCGCGACCTTGTGGCCTCAGCTCAGACAGGAACAGGCAAGACGGCGGCCTTTGCGTTGCCTGTGCTTGCGAAACTCGACCATCCCGAACCGCGCATCCGATGTTTGGTTCTGGAACCCACACGCGAGCTGGCGATGCAGGTGGAAACAGCTTTCCGCGACTACATGCGGTTCATGCACACCGAGGTCACGCTCATCCATGGTGGCGTGGGCTATGGAAAACAACGGGACGACCTGAAGCGCCACTGCGATGTGGTCGTGGCCACGCCCGGCCGCTTGCTTGACCACATGCAGCAAGGGTTGGTTGATTTAAGCTCGCTCCAATTTCTCATCCTCGACGAGGTGGATCGCATGCTCGACATGGGCTTCCTCCCGGATGTGCGACGCATTGTGGAACAGTGTCCCAAGGAAAGGCAGACCCTGCTTTTCTCTGCAACGATTCCCGAGGAAATCCAACGACTCTCGGCCTGGTGCCTGAAGGACCCCGAGCGCATTGAGATCGGCGCGCGTCGCTCGCCAGCTGAGACTGTCTCGCATGCCCTCTACCCTGTCGCGGCGGATCAGAAATTCGATCTCCTCCTCACACTGCTCGAACGCACAAACTACGACAGCGTTTTGATTTTCAGCCGCACCAAAGACGGGGCGGACCGCATCTCGCGTCAGCTCAAAAAAAACAATCACTCGGTTGCGACACTCCACTCCAACCGCACGCAGACAGAACGCGTCGATGCTCTCGAAGGCTTCAAAGGCGGACGATATGAGGTCATGGTGGCAACGGACATCGCCGCTCGCGGCATTGATATCGCCGGCGTGAGCCATGTCATCAATTACGATGTCCCTCAACACCCCGAGGACTATGTGCACCGCATCGGCCGCACGGGCCGTGCCCAGACTGTTGGCGAGGCATTCACCATCATGACGGCCGAGGAGTTGCCACATGTTCTCGATATCGAGCGCTTCATTGGTCAGAAAGTGCCCCGGCTCAAGATTGAGAATTTCAACTATGTCTATACCGCCCTCTTCAACGAAGACAGCGTCCTCTCCTCGCTCAAAGGCGCGAAGGGCGTGAGGACGCACAAGGGAATGCGATTCGGGGCAAAAAGGAAGCGCTAATCAGGCGAGGGATTTCTTCGCCATGTCGAGAACTTGCGTAGGCGTTAGCCCCTGCGCCCGCAGGTCACGCAGACTGAGTCCGCCAGTGCGTTTGGCCAGGCGGCGACCTTCGGCATCGCAGACAAGCGGGCAATGGAACCAAGCCGGTGGAGTGGCTCCCAAGGCGCGGTAGAGGAGAATCTGCCGGGCGGTGGATGTCAGAAGATCCGCTCCACGCACGACCTCGGTGATGCCCATGGCGATGTCATCGACCACCACAGCCAACTCGTAGGCCGGGATGTCGTCGCGGTTCCAAACAAGGAAATCTCCGAAGTCGCGCAGGGTAGTTTTTTCCATAGGACCGGCATTTTGATCCAAGAAGGAAATGGATTCCGAATCCGGAACGCGGAAGCGCCAGTTCACCCCGCCGGGTTCTTGAAAGGATGCCGCCTCTTCGGGACTGGAACGCCACTCGACAGGAAAAACCGGTTCCTCCTCATGCGGAGCGAGGGAAGATATTTCGCGGCGGGAGCGGCAGCAGGGATAGATGAAGCCGGATTCCTTCAGCATGCGCCAAGCCTCGAGATAGAGATGTCGCCGCTGGCTTTGAAAAACAGGCTCGCCACTCCACTCGAGCCCCATCCAGCACAAATCCTCAATGGCCGCGCGGGCAAACTCCGCCGAGCAACGCTGCGGATCGAGATCCTCCATACGGAAAAGAAGGCGTCCACCGGCAGCACAAGCTCGCTGATGGGCTATAGAAAATGTGAGCGCATGGCCGAGATGCAGGAATCCCGTGGGAGTGGGAGCGAGTCGGCCGGTGTAAATCATGTGAGCGGGATTTTTTTTAGAACATCAGGTTGGGAGTGCAAAGAAAACCGAACCTGACTACTAACAAAGGATGCAGGCGCTCGTTACAGAAACCCTCCGCGGCCGAAAGGCTGCGTTTGCGCTGGAGAAGGAATACATCGAACTTTTCGAGTCGCTCCCGAACGCGAATGTTTTCTTCTCACCCGAGTGGGTCTACTCTTGGTTGCTGAGCCTCGGCCGGAGATACGAGGTCTGTTTCATCACATGCCGGGATGAAGGCCGCTTGGTTGGGGTATGGCCGTTTTTTGAGCATCGCATTCCGCTGATTGGAACCTCCCTTTTACCTGTTGGAGCACAAGCGGCGGATCTTTTTGACCCCGTGGCGAGGGAGGATGCCATGAGTCCACTCGTCGAAGCCCTGTGCGGGCTTTGTCGGAATTATGCCTTTGCCTGGATGCCGCTTTTGTCGCTCCAGTTCGCGGACCAGGTGCTGCAACCGGCGGTGAAATCTGGTCAGGCGCTTCACTTTCTGCGCAAGAGGACGGAGCGGTTTCTGGTCGAGTTGGATCGCTTCAAAAATTTCGAGGATTTCATGCAGATCGTCTTCGGTCCGAAAACGCGGCAGAGTCTTCGCCGTAAAACGCGGCGCCTTGAGGAAAAGGGCGTGCTGAAATTTCAAACCCTTCAGACCCCCGAGGAAATCTCTCCTTGGATCACCAAAGCCATGCAGCTTGAAAAGGTCAGCTGGAAAGGCGAAGAGGGCGTCGGGATTTTCAAACGCGCGACGCACCGAGCGTTCTACCATTTGCTCATGGAAAACCTGGCCGCGCGCGGGCGCCTGCGCTTGAGCCTGCTGACAATCGATGACGAACTGGCGGCCTACGAAATCGGGATTCTCGGGACGGATCATTACTGCATGCATGGCACGGCATTTGATCCCGCGCTGGCGTCCTTCTCCCCAGGACGGCTTCTCATGCTTCATGTGCTGGAAAAATGCATCGACGAGAAGCGAAGGATTTATGACTTCCTGCAGAACGAACAGGAGTTCAAACGCCAGATGGCAACGCACGAGTCGAGCTTCTGGGACTGGATCGTCTTCCCTCGATCGCTGCGTGGCGCTATGTTGCTTGTTCTCATGCGAACGCTCCACAATTGGAGCGAGTGGAAGCGCCGGAGGGCTAAAAAAATGGAGGAGGCCAAACGCAAGGCAGCCGAGAATACCGAGTCGCCAGTGATCGATACCGAGTAGCGCATTGCATTCGCCGCAGCGGAATGTTTCCCTCTCCAACGCACTCCCAAAGCATGAAAATTTGCACCTCCTGTAACACTGAGAACGACGATACGCGTGTCTTCTGCCTGGAATGCGGGCAAATCCTGTCCGAGTCCGTCCCTACGACCCCTCTTAAAAGCCACGCCATGCTGGAAATCCTCGACGCCTCCCTGTCCATCAACTCGCTCCAGGTTTCCACGACCCTTCTGAACGGAATTTCCGCCAAGTATCCAACGACACATTTTGGTGCAATCATTGGACCATCGGGCTGCGGCAAGACGACCTTCCTGAAACTCATTGCAGGCCTAGCGCCGGGCGAGGAGGAAGGGCAAATTTTCTGGAAGGAACGCGACCTCGAGGATGAGGATTTTTCACCTTCGGAGATTGGATATGTGCCGCAATTCAGCATCGCGCATGAAGAACTCACGGTTCGCGAGTGCGTGACATTCGCAATGAGGCTTCGGAGCACCAAATCCTCCAGCGAGGACATCGACCGCATCCTTGGCGAAGTAGGAATGCAGGAATTCGAAGGGCATCGCGTAGGCGTGCTCTCCGGGGGACAACGCCGCCGGCTGGCTCTGGCGATCGAGTTGACGAGCCGACCGGAGATTCTCCTGTGCGACGAGGTCACCAGTGGACTCGATCCGCAATCCGAGGACGGGATCGTGAGGCTTCTTCACGGGCTTTCGCGCCAACACCAGCGTCTGGTTCTCTCAGTCACACACAGCCTCACACATTTGGAACTCTACGATTCCGTCACGGTTTTCCACGGCGGCTATCTTGTCTACCAAGGGCGGCCGGAATTTTTGGCCCACTACTTTCGCGTGGATTCCCCAGAGGAGGTCTACACGCAGTTGGAATTGCGCGAACCTGCGGAGTGGGCCGCCTCCTGGGTGAAGCACCGGGATGCTCTTCTCGATGCGGCAGGGACTTCGGAAAAAGAAACGCCCAAGGAAAAAACGCACGAGCCCGAGGAGGAGGTTGAACTGCCGGGGTTGACGAGCCAGTTGCTGACTCTCCTGCGTCGCCGATGGATGATTTTCCTGCGATGCCGACCGCAGATCCTGCTTCAACTGGGATTAATTCTGGGATTCCCGCTGCTCGTGGCCATCTTTGCCTGGAATGGACTCCCCGCCGTGAAAAACCTGAGCATGGGGCTCGACCTGAATGTGGTTCAGCAACTCAACGAGGCGAGGGATTTTTTGATTCAGTCCAGCAAGGTCGGGAGTCTGGTTTCGGGGATTGTGATGTTTCAAGTCATCCTGCTTACGCTCATGGGTGCGAACAATTCCGGGCGCGAGATTGCGGCTGAGCGTGGCATTTTTGAGAAGGAGCGGCTCTCTGGGTTGAATCCCCTCGCCTACATTGGCTCCAAGGCGGCCTTCTTCTCGGTTCTCGTGCTGGCCCAATCGCTGTGGATGGGATTTTTTGTCCACCACATTTGTGGGTTTCCAGGGGAACTCGGAGGGCAACTTCTCCTCCTCGTGCTGGTGAATGCCGCCATGACATCCATCTGCCTCGGAATCTCAAGTCTCATGTCAACCCCCGAGCAATCTTCACTCGTCTCGATCTACCTCGTCGGCTTTCAACTCCCGCTCTCGGGTGCGGTCCTTGCGCTGCCGGAATGGTTGGGCGCACTGACACGGCCGTTTATCTCCGCCTACTGGAGTTGGTCTGGAATCCTAAAAACCCTGAAATCCGAGCGCTACTACGACATCGTGCAAATGGTGGTCCAGAGTCCCCTTTCTCCCGGTGCCCTCTGCATTCTGGTGCTCGTGGCACACATCCTCGCAGGATTCGCCCTTGCCTGGATGGGCTGTGAACGCCGGCGCTTGGCCTGAAGGCACAAAAAAACCGCCAGTTTTTCAACTGGCGGTCTTTGATTCTTTGAAGTGGCGTCGAGTTATTTGATGTGGCCGGAAACCAGCTTGGTCATTTCGAACATCGTCACTTGGGACTTGCCGCCGAAAACAGCCTTGAGTGCGGCGTCAGCGTTGATGTTGCGCTTGTTTTTCTCATCCTGAAGCTTGTGCTTCTTGATGTAGTCCCAGAGTTTTTTAGTGAGTTCACCACGGGATGCGGGAGTGGATCCCACTACGGCCGCGAGGATGGCATCGGGCTGAACGGGTTTGAGAAGTGCGGGGTTGGCTTTGCGTTTGGGTTTAGTCTCTGTAGGCATTTGTTTTTTGGATTGGGTTGTTGGATTTGTGGGTTCACGAGCCTTTAGGCCCTGGGAACAGGAAACCTCGTTAGCACCGTGCCCCCACCCCGTCGAGGGTTTATTTCATGGCTTGCCTGCCAAAAAAATATGCGGCTTGCATTTTTCCCGCTGCGGAAAGAATCTTCGCGGCGTTAAATCCAACACCGCATACCGGCACCGGATTTTGAGAAATTCAAATAGACTAAAGTAAAAGATGGCGACAACCACACTCGAGCATCCCGACGCATTGGCCCGAAGCTTGAAAGCAATGCAGGAAACCGAAGAAATGCTTGGCGAGAAACTCGTGCTCAACATGGGTCCCTCCCACCCTTCGACACACGGTGTGCTTCGCATGATTCTCGAACTGGATGGCGAGATCGTCACCAAAGCGACTCCTGATATTGGCTACCTGCACCGCGGAGATGAAAAAATCGCGGAAAACATGCAATACAACCAGTTCATCCCCTACACGGATCGTCTGGATTATCTTTCCCCCATCGCAAACAATGTCGCCTACGCCTTGGCCGTGGAAAAACTTATGGGCTGGGAACTGCCCCCTCGCGGTAAGGCGATTCGAGTGATCTGTTGCGAATTGGCCCGTATTTCGTCCCACCTTCTCGGCATCGGCTGCCTGGGCATGGATCTGGGCGCTACCTCGGTATTCCTCTATACCTTCACGGAACGCGAAAAAATCTACAACCTTGTCGAGCAACTCTCCGGCGCGCGATTCACCACCAGCTACACACGCGTCGGCGGCCAGACCCGCGACCTTCCACCGGCATTTATCGCAATGCTGAACAGCTTTCTCGAAACATTCCCGCCCGCTTTCGAAGAAACCTGCAAACTCATTACCCGAAACCGCATCTTCGTTGATCGATGCAAGGATGTCGGAGTTATCAGTAAAGAAGACGCCATTGGTTTTGGTCTCTCCGGTCCGAACCTCCGCGCCTGCGGCGTTGACCACGATCTTCGCAAAAAACACCCTTATCTGGACTACCAGAACTACGACTTCGAGGTTCCAATCGGCTCGGTCGGCGACAGCTACGATCGCTACCTCGTCCGTCTCGAGGAAATCCACCAGAGCGTCAATATCCTTCGACAGGTTCTCAGCAAACTTCCCCCCGGTCCGATCAATTGGCACGACCCGAAGAGCACATTGCCAGACAAGGTCGCTGTCCTAACGAAGATGGAGGAACTCATCCACCACTTCATCGTCGCCACCGAGGGCATAGACGCTCCTGCCGGAGAAGTCTATTTCGGGGCGGAAAACCCGAAGGGCGAACTTGGTTTTTACATCTACAGCAAAGGTGGCGGCGTCCCCTACCGCATGAAAATCCGGTCTCCCTCGTTCTGCAACATCAGCATCCTTTCCAAGATGCTCCCTGGTTCGATGGTATCCGATGTCGTGACGATTCTCGGTTCCCTCGATCCCGTATTCGGAGAAGTGGACCGCTGATCGCGTTTGGAAAGCGGAGGCGCATAGTCGCCCTGTCCGCATTTCGACGATAGAAACTCACATTTTCTTTTTTAAAAAATGACCTTGGCAAATTTGTTATCCGAGTCGCAGATAATCCCGGAAATGGCTTCCAAAGAGCGCTGGGAAGCCATTCGGGAACTTGTGGACCGCCTCGTAGGAGCTGGAAAAGTTGATAAATCCGACCGCGAGGATGTGCTGGAATGCATCCGCCAGCGCGAGGAAACCATGAGCACCGGCATTGGATTCGGCATCGCCATTCCGCACGCCTCCTCTGCGAAAGTGGGCGAGGTGGTAGCCGCATTCGGGCGCTCCACATCCGGGATTCCCTTTGATTCCTTGGATGGCGAGCCTGTGAATTTTATCGTGCTTTTCGTTGTGCCGAAGGATCAATTTCAAACCCACCTTCGCACACTCGCAGCTATAGCCAAATTTTTGAACGACAAAACAGTTCGCGAAGAACTCTCGAAAGCCCCTTCTCCCGCCGCGATTCTTCAGGTTTTTGAAAACCGCTCCAACCGGGCCTGATGTCAACCCTGCGTGAACTTCTCGCCGCACGCCTGCGCGACGCGCTGATCGCTTGTGGACACGACTCAGCCCGCGCGGATGTCTCTCAAGCCGCCGATGCTCGGTTCGGCGACTACCAGGCGAATGCCGCCATGGTTCTCGCGAAGGAAAAAAAAGCGAATCCGCGCCAACTCGCGACCGAGATTTTATCGAAACTTGATGTGAGTGGACTCGCCGCCACGCCAGAGATTGCCGGCGCTGGTTTTATCAATTTTCGACTCGAGAATGCCTTTCTCTCCGAAGCGCTCTCCCGTCTGGCAGCGGACCCGAGGCTTGGTGTCGGAGTCGCCGCAAGCCCGAAAAAAATCCTAGTCGATTTTAGTTCGCCCAATGTCGCGAAACCGATGCATGTCGGCCACATTCGGAGCACCATTCTAGGCGATTGCTTGGTGCGCGTCGCGAGGTTCCTCGGGCATGATGTCACAGCCGACAACCACATCGGCGACTGGGGCACGCAATT
>JBIKUM010000123.1:0-8236 GCA_044347585.1 Terrimicrobiaceae bacterium | reverse complement strand
ACCAGCCTGCCTCCAGTGGCAATATGGCGGATTCCCTCGAAAAAAAAATCCAAAGCCGAGCCTCGCATGAGATCAATGCCTCGCTGGCTCCCGGACTCATCCACGAGGTCAACAACATACTGACCGGCATTTACTTCAATCTTGAAGGCTGTCGCGAAATCCTCGACGCCTCGCATCCCCTCGCCGAAAGTGTCCAAGAAATCCAAGTCGGGGTCGAACGCATCAAGGAAGTCCTCGGCCGCATCACCCAAGTTTATCTGAACGCCGCCGAGCGCGAGCAGACATACCACGAGGCCCAAGCCCTCGTCGCGGGCCAAATCGACCTCTTGCGCATCATTTTTCCCAAAACGGCCAGCATCACCCTGAAATCTCCCGAAGCGGGCCTTCACCTCTACATCTCGGAATACGCCTTCCGTGTCGCTCTTCTCACGCTGGCGTCCTGCCTGAGAGGACTCTATCCCGAGGGGAAAATCGACATTCCCATGGCGGTTTTGAGCCCGGAGGATTTGGCGAAAGTGGATTTTGTAAAAGCCGCACCTGCGGGCGACTCCGTTGGCGTTTGCTTCCGCTTGCCTTGTGTCGCCCTTTCCACTGTCGAAATTGACGACTTCCACGCCCGCGAGAATGATTCGGATCTTTCCATGGCCGCCGCCGAGGTTCTCGTTGGCGACGCCGGCGGGCGTCTGCTATTCTGCAGGGGGTCGGAACCGCATACTTCTGAAGTCATGATGGTTTTCCCGCTGCACAATCTCAACACCTGACAACTCTCCCGTCCCATGAACAAATCCTCCTACTCCATCCTCTCCATCGATGACGACCCGATCATTCTCAAGGTTCTTGAGGATCTCGTGACACGGGCGGGCTATCAATCCATGACCACCACCAGCGGCGAGGAGGCGCTGCACTTGGCGGTGGACCGCAAATTTGCCGTCGTCATCGCCGACCACAATATGCCGGACATGATGGGATCCGAGCTTCTGAGCCGTATCGCGCGTATCCAGCCCTCGGCGTCGCGCATTCTCATCACTGGCATCAAATCATTGGATGTCGTGACCTCGGCGGTGAACAACGGTGAGATTTTCCGCTTCGTCACCAAGCCGTGGATTTCCGCCGAGATGATCGCCACTTTGCACAATGCCGTGCAGCGTTACGATCTCATCGAGTCCAACCGGGTTCTCGAAAAAACAACGCAAGAACTCAACGACCGCCTCTCCGCAGCAAACCTTCAACTCGAGCGCCAGCTCAAGGAACTTGAGGTAGGTAAAAAGGAAATCGACCTCTCGCACGAGGCCCTCAAAACCAATTTCAGCCGCTCGCTGGAGCTCTGCCAGCGCATTCTCACGACATTCAATCCCCTCCTCGGCGAGCAGGCCAAGGCCGCCACGGGCATCTGCCAGCTCATGGCGCAGACCCACTACTTCAACGAGGAGCAAAAACATGTGCTCGATGTGAGCGCCAGACTCTACGACATCGGCCTCACCGCCGTGCCGCACGGGTTCATGTCTGCCGTCCAAAATAACTCGGAGGACATGTCGCCAGAGTTGAAGACCGTTTTTCAAAACCACACGATCCATGGCCAGACTCTGGCATCCTTTGTGGATTTGCTGAAGCCGGTGGGCGAGACCATTCGCGCCCATCACGAGCGCTTCGACGGCACAGGATTCCCCGATGGCCTCGCCGGGGAGATGATTCCCTGGACCGCCCGCTGCCTTGCCGTGGTTGTGTATTTTGTCACTTGTGGACTTCCCCAGGAGCAGGCGGTGGACCGCATTCTCGAGCAATCCGGAACGGCGTTCGATCCAGATGCAGCTAGGCTTTTCCTCAAGTGCGCGCAGGCCACGCCACTGCCGCGTCTCGTGCGGGAGGTTATGGTCGACGAGCTGGATGTGGGTATGCAGCTTGCGTCCGGCATTTATAGTCCCACAGGCGTTCTTCTCGTCGCCGAGGGCTATCATCTCGACGAAAACACCATTTTAAAAATCCGGAACTACAACAGCTCGTCGACGCTCCTTCGCCAGTTGCTCGTTTACTGCTGAGAACCGCGGCCCTCGAGCAGGCTGCCGACCTTCGAGATCAGGTCGCCCACGGAAAACGGCTTTCTCAAGAAGGCAAAGTCGGATTCGTTTTCCTTGGCGATTTCCTGCTGGTCCGGGTAGCCCGAGGTCAGCAGAAAAACAGTGCCCGGCCGCTTCTTTTCGATCTTCCGGGCCAATTGAAGCCCGCCCATGCGAGGCATGACCATGTCGGTGAAAACCAGATCCGGCGCGAATTTTTCGCTGTCCTCAAAATAGGATAGAGCCATGGCGCCATCTTCCGCTTCGATAACCCGGTGCCCGAGGCGCTGCAGAACGGTGCGGGCGAAATGGCGGATCGCCGAGTCGTCCTCGACAAGCAGAATGGTCGCCGGGGAGGCTGCGCGCTCCGTTGTCTGGGCGCCGACGCGAGGCTGGGATTCCCGCATGCCGGGAAGAAAAATGTCCAGGCGGCTCTGCGCGCTTGCGGGGAGTGACGGAATCTCGAGCAGGCCTTCGTTCTCCTCGAGGACGGATGCCGCAGTGGCGATGTTGCGGTTTTTTTCGAGGGTCTTGGAAACACTGCGGCCTGATCGCGGCGTGAAGGTCAGCGACACGCGGGCATAGCTGCCCGGAGGAAGAGACTTTTGACCAACCATGCGGGCCTCTTGGATGTTCTCCTTGGTGACTTGGATTTTCAGCTGGCCGCCTTGACTCATCGCCTCGCGGGCCGCCACGGCGAGGTTGATGAAAACCTGCTCGACCTGGCTGCGGTCGGCCTGCACGGCAGGGAGGCCTTTTTCGAGTTCGATGAGCAGTTCGATTTGCTCACCAAGAAGACGGTTCAACATCTTCACAACATCGTTCAAAAGCTCGCCGACATTGATGGAACCACGCCGGATGGCTGGCGGTTTGCTGAAGGCCAAGAGCTGGTTGGTGAGCGAGGAGGCCCTGAGGGCAGCTTTTTCGATTTCCCCGACAAACCCCGTGAGCTCGCTCTCTCCCGGCATTTCGTCCATGAGAATTTGCGAGTAGCCGATCACCACGGAGAGCATGTTGTTGAAATCATGCGCCACGCCGCCGGTGAGCTTGCTGAAGGCCTCGGCGCGCTGCGAGCGGCTCAGGCGGGCTTCCATCTCTCGCAATTCCGTCACATCCGAAATCACCGAGCAAAGCGCTGTGCTGCCCGCCTCCGATGCGGCGATGAAGTAGCCTTGTTCGAGCAGAACGGTGTAATGCCCACTTTTCTTGCGTGCCCGGTATTCCACTTGAAATGGACCGCCCTCCGTAAGAACGCGCTCGATTTCCCGGCGGTAGGCCATGCGGTCGTCGGGATGGATGAGCAGCATCCAAATTTCAAATTGGCCCGCAATCTCGTGCGGGAAAATGCCCAAAATCCTCTCCATTGCTCCCGAGTAGACGCTCTCGTCCGCAACGGTGTCCCACTCGCGCAGGATCTGCGTCGCCGATTGCATCGCGCCCTCCGTGCGCAACTTCCACTGCCGGAGTTGGCGCAGCTCTGCCTTCAAATCCTCGTCGCTTTGAACGGGAGCGGATGTGTTTGATTTGGCGTTTGGTTGATGCACAAGACGATTGAAGAAGGCAAAGTAACCGCCAACCCGCTTTTCGCAAAAGGACTATTTTCCGGAAAGGAGGGCTTTGGCGTGCTTGCGGGCGGATTCCGCCTGTCCGCCCAGCATGCGGGCGATTTCGCTGATGCGATCGGCACCGGCGGTTGATATCAGACTCGTGCGCGTGCGCTCGCCTGTGGTGTCCTTGGAGACCATGAATTGTGCCGCCGCCGCCGCTGCGACTTGCGGCAGGTGTGTGATGCAGAAAACCTGATGCGAGTCGGCGAGCTCCTTCATTTTGGCCCCAACCTTCGCCCCGATCTCGCCGCCGACATTGGCATCGATTTCGTCGAAGATGAGCACAGGCACGCTGTCCTGCGCAGCCAGCGAGGTTTTCAGAGCGAGCATGACACGCGAAATCTCGCCGCTGGAGGCGATCGCGCGGAGCGGCCGCTCGGGCTCGCCGGGATTCGGAGCGAAAAGAAAATCCACCTGCTCGATTCCCAGCGGAGAGGCCTCCTCTAGCTCTTCGAAAACAATCGAAAATCCCGCCTTCGCAAATCCCAGATCGGCCAGATGCGTTTTAACGAGATCCGCAAGCTTGGGTGCCGCCTTGCGGCGGGCCTGCCCGAGCTGCTTGGCTGTCGAGTCGAGGGATTTCCGTGCCGCTGAAATTTCATCGTCCAAGCCCGCGCCCCGCTCTTCGCGGTTTTTCAACTGCGCGAGTTTCGCCGAGGCCTCCGCGCCAAAGGCAATGACTGCTTCAACAGTCGACCCGTATTTGCGCTTCAGATTCTGGATCGTGTCGAGCCGCGCCTCTGTGGCCTCCAGTGTCTTGGGATCCGCATCCAGCGCGGACGCATAGCGGTCGACATCCCTCGCCAGGTCTTGCAGGGATTCAAAAATGCCCGCCGCCGCGCCGACCATCGGTTCAGCCTGGGCATCCAACCGCTGCAGTTCCCGCATCAAACGCGACACATCCCCCCAGCGCGATGTCAGCGAATCCTCTGACTCCGAGAGCAGGCTGGTGAGGTCGGCGCAAAGCGAGCACAGGCGGTGGGCGTTCGCGCCTGTGCGCTGGCGTGCGAGGAGTTGATCCTCCTCGCCAGCTTGCAGCGCGGCTTCGTCGATTTCCGCAACCTGGTGGGTCAAAAGATCAAGCTCCCTTGCGAGAGCCTCGGCATTTTCCGTGAGGCGTTTCTTTTCCGCTGTGAGTTGCATCCACTCGCGGCGGCGAGCGCCATACTGGGTCCGCAGCGCCTCCGCTCCGGCAAAGGAATCGAGAACCAACATCTGCTGGTCTCTGGAAAAAAGGCTCTGGTGGTCGTGCGGGCCGTGCAGGTCGACCAGCAAGTCCCCGAGTTGCCGCAGGAGCGCCAGCGTGCACGGCGAGCCGTTGACGAATTGCTTGCCCGCTCCGGTCGTCGAGACCGTGCGTTTGATCACCAAGGCGCCATCCTCGCAGGCTTCCGCGCCTCCCTCCTCGAGCACGGCATGCACACGCGAGTCACCGGGGATTTGAAAAAGACCCTCCACCGCGCAGGTATCGGCTCCCGAGCGAACGAGAGACTTCTCCGCACGCTCGCCGAGCAGCAGTTTCACCGCTCCGAGGATGATGGATTTTCCAGCGCCGGTCTCGCCGGTAATGGCGACAAAGCCGGAAGGCGGCTCCCAGAGGAGATCCTCCACGAGGGCCAGATTGCGGATGCGAAGAGATGCCAGCGTTGCGGACATTCGTCGACTATGCCACCCTCCGCCTGGAATTCCAAGCGATGCAAGAGATGCAAATCACATTTTTAGGAACAGGGACCTCGCACGGGATTCCAGTGATCGGCTGCGGCTGCGCCGTGTGCAAATCCCGCGATCCACGCGACAAGCGCCTTCGCACATCGATCCATGTCCAGACGCCCGGCTTTTCCTTCATCGTGGACACCACGCCGGATTTCCGCACCCAGTGTCTCCGGGAGGAGATCATCCGCGTCGATGCGGTGCTCTACACCCACGCCCATGTCGACCATATCCTGGGATTCGACGACCTGCGGCGCTTCTGCGAGTTGGAAAACAAAAACATGCCGATCCTCGCGTCCGCGCCGACCCTCGAAAGCCTTGCCCGCGTCTTCCAATACGCCTTTGACGGCTCGGCCAGGTTCCCGAACTACATCCGACCCGAGCCTCGCGTGGTGGATGGCCCCTTCTCGCTCGGAGGGCTCGACATCGTGCCCGTCGAGTTGCCCCACGGTCGCATGACCACCAATGGCTTTGTCTTTGAAAAAAACGGCCGCCGCCTGTTTGCCTACTACACCGATTGCGCCGAGGTGCCGCCTGCGGCCGAAGAAGCGGCGAGGGATGTCGAAGTGCTCGTCATCGACGCGCTCAGGCACCACTCGCACCAAACGCATTTCACCGTCCAAGGCGCTCTGGAAGCCGCCCGCCGCATTCGTGCCCGCCAAACCTATTTCATCCACATGTGCCACGAACTCGGTCACGCGGAGACCGAGGCCGGCCTTCCGACGGATGTTCGACTCGCCTACGATGGTCTTCGCCTCGATTTCTAAACGCATCCTCCTGCTGGCCTCGCTGCTCTGCCTCGCGCTTGCTAACGCTGCGGCGGGCGACAGCCTCTCTGCGGCCACTCTGGTTCTCTTCAACTCGAGCGACCCGGAGTCCGCCGAGCTTGCGCGCTACTATGCCGAAAGAAGGAGCATACCACCCGCGCAGGTTCTGGGCCTCGCTTGCCCGGCCTCGGAGGAAATCACCCGCGCCGACTTCGAACGCACCATCGCCGCCCCGCTTCGCGAGAAAATGGAATCTAACGGATGGTGGAAAACCATGCGCCTCCCAAGTAACAAAAAGGCGGTTGTTGAGACATCGATCCGCTTCGTTGCGATCATGCGCGGCATGCCGCTCAAAATCGCGGCAGACCGCTCGATTCCTCCCCCTGCGGATACGCGTAACATTCCTCCGGCGATCTCCTCGCGCAACGACGCTTCGGTGGATAGCGAGATTGCCGCGCTGGGCTTGAGGGACTGGACGCCTGCCAGTGTCGTGGAGAATCCCTACTTCGGCCGCTTCACACAGATTCTGGATGACTCGGTTTTTCCCGGAATGCTCCTCCCCGCGCGCCTCGATGCGCCCACCGGATCCATGGTGCGGGCCATGATTGACGACTCGATCATGGCTGAAAAGGACGGCCTCTGGGGTTGGGCCTACATCGATGGCAGGGACATCACCAGCGGCGGCTACACGGAGGGCGATAACTGGATGCGTCATCTGGTGGAAATCCTCCGCCAGCGCGGTGTGCCAACGATTTTTGACAACCTGCCCTCAACGCTTGGAGACGACTTTCCAGTCACTGATGCAGCTGTTTATTTCGGTTGGTATGCGGGAGATGCAACGGGGCCCTTTGCGCGGCAGGATTTTCAATTCAAGCCAGGCGCGATCGCCGTCCACCTGCATTCCTACAGTGCCAGCACGCTTCGCAGCACGACGAGCAACTGGTGCGGTCCGCTCATTGCACGCGGCGCGGCAGCCACGCTGGGAAATGTCTATGAGCCCTACCTCTCCCTCACGGCGAATCTTGATGTTTTTCAGGACCGGCTCATGAGCGGACTGACTCTGGCCGAGAGCGCCTACATGTCGATGCGCGCCCTCTCCTGGATGGGCGTGGTCATTGGAGATCCACTCTACCGCCCGTATGCGGTTTGGAATCAATTTTACGATCCGAGAAACCGTCCACCTAACCCTTGGCGCCGCTTCCGCAGCATCACACTCAATGCCAATGGCAACATTCTCGACGCCGTCCTCCCGCTTTATGAGGCGGCCCGCGAAACCGGCAACGGAATGTTCCTCGAGGCCCTCGGCGCGGCGCAGTTCGACGCCCGCAACGCCTCCGCGTCCGTGCATTCTTTCCAAAGCGCGCTGACCTTCACCACCGATCCTGCGGTGCGCCGCCGCCTGGACTTGGAGACCACCGCCGCCATGCGGCGGGTCGCGGTCGCGGGGGAGACACCTCAAGCTCCCGTCGAGCCTGCCCCCACCATGCCGGATTCGCGCATTCCATCTGAGAATGGCGCGCCTCAGGATTCCTCCCTGGTCAAGCCTGCTCCGAGCTTGCCGAAAATCCCGGCCGAAATTCCCAACCTGCCCTATCCCGACCTGTGACACTGCCCGACGGTTCCCGCTACGAGTCCGCCCGCGAGTCCTCGCGCCTGCGCGAGGGCGTCGTCCGCCAGGGGGAGATCGAAATCCAAGCCCGCCTCTTCAATGGCGAATACGGCACGAAGTGGCAAACGACGGATGGCGAGGCGTTCGAGATTCTGCATTTCGGCGAGTGGAACCGCGAGGCAGGACCCGACTTCAAGGGCGCGGTCATCCAATTTGAAAAATCCGGGGAAAAGACCGGCGATATCGAGGTGGACCGCGAGGCCCGCGATTGGGAGCGGCACGGCCATGCGCTCAATGCCGCATTCTCAGGCGTCATCTTGCATTTTTTTATCGAGGGTTCGCGCGAGCAGGCCTTTGCCCGAACCCTTGAGCACCGCGCCGTCCCCCAAGCGCGCCTGGCGGTGGATGCCCCCGCCGACCCGCATGAAATCAAGCCTGCCGAGCATGTGGGGTTGGATGAAGCCTCGCGAATGATTTCCGAGGCGGCGG
>JBIKUM010000146.1:0-7511 GCA_044347585.1 Terrimicrobiaceae bacterium | reverse complement strand
TGAAGAGGAGGTCGCTCTCGGCTTTTGACATGCCGGAGTCAACGAAACTGCCCGGCAGGTGCTTGAGCTTCGACCACTCGACGCGTGACGCCACAGCAGGTGGCAAATGCTGCCGCAGAAACGCTGCGGCGTTGGCCGGGATGCGGAAGCCGGCCTGGAAGAGCTTATCATGGGGTTGGTGGATCGTGGCCTTGCGAGAGGGCATGGCGAGAGCGTTGAAAACCATGCGCACAGGGTCAACGGGAGGAATGTGACGATTTTGTAAAAATGCGGAGGGGGCAGGCAAAGAGGCTCTCACAGAGGCACTGAGACACGGAGGAGGGTTGGCAATCATGGACAGCAAAAACATTTTTTTTGGGGGGGAATCCGCCTACGCGCTTCGCGGCTACGGCGTGACACTGGGTTCATCGTCCTCGCATGACCCATTTTTCAGCCGCCCTACGGCTCGTAGACCTACGGGTCGGAGAGCAAGCCACCCCTACCCTTGTTTTACAAGGAGTGCTAACGCAGCTCAGCGCGGCAACGCCACACCTAAGAGCAATCTATATTTTCTTACTTTTTTCTGAATTATCGTAAAATGGTCTGGACTATTTTACGATGATATCGATTATTTACCCATGCTCCCGCGTTTGTATAATCGATTGTTAAAATCTCATTTCGAGGAGAATCGCCAAATGGCTTTTCTCGCCGGTCCGCGTCAGGTTGGCAAAACCGAGGTTGCGCGGGGCTTGGCCGATGTTTATCTGAATTTTGACAATCTGGATGACCGGGCCGTGATTTTGAAGGGTCCCTCGGCGCTGGCCGGGCGGGCGGAGTTGGACCGCCCGCGTGCGAAGCCACCCATCCTCGCCTTGGACGAAATCCACAAATTTCAACGCTGGAAATCGTTTTTGAAGGGCTTCTTCGATGGGCACTCGACGCAGTGCCGCATTCTGGCCACCGGTAGCGCGCGCATGGATATTTTCCGCAAGGGCGGGGACAGCCTGCTCGGACGGTATTTTCTCTATCGTCAGCATCCTTTCAGCGTAGGCGAAATCCTGCGCCCCGAGCCTCCCGCCACACCGCTCCGTGAATCGGCGGCGATCACGGACGAGGCGTGGGAGGCCCTCTGGCGTTTCGGAGGTTTTCCCGAGCCGATGGTGCGGCAGAGCGCGGCATTTCTCAAAAAATGGCAGGCGCAGCGCATGGATCTCCTCCTGCGCGAGGATGTGCGCGACCTCACGCGGGTGCAGGAACTTCGCGGCATCGAGACCATGGGATACCTGCTCGCCGCGCGCTCCGGCGGCCAACTCATCCTCAGCAACCTGGCCGGCGAGATTTCCGCCAGCGTGGATACTGTGCGCCGCTGGGTGGCCATCCTCTCCGATCTCTATGTGGGCTTTGAATTGCGACCCTGGTTCAAAAATGTCGCCAAGTCGCTGCGCAAGGAACCCAAGTGGTATCTGCGCGACTGGTCCTCCGTGACGGATCACGGCGCACGCGTCGAAACATTCGTGGCCTGCCATCTCCTTAAGGCCGTCGAAACTTGGACTGATCTCGGCCTCGGTTCCTTCGAACTCCGCTACCTGCGAGACAAACAAAAGCGCGAGGTCGATTTCGCCATCATCCGCGACGGGGCGCCTTGGATTTTGATCGAAGTGAAAGCCTCGCGCGAAACGCTCTCGCCACACCTCTTCCATTTTCAAAAACAAACCGGCGCCGCGCATGCGTTCCAAGCCGTATTTGACCTGCCGCACGAGCCGATCGATTGCTTTGCTCACACCAAGCCCGTCATCGTCCCCCTCCGCACCCTGCTCTCGCAATTGGCGTAGTTCACGGAGGCGCGGAGACACAGAGAGGGCCGTGAGTAAAAAACTTCCCTACGCTGCAGGGACAGTGTCTTTCACGGTCGGGACGACCGTGCCACCTGTGCGCGCTGCCGCGCGGGGGTCGTGACAAAATCATTTGAAGGGGTCCCCCTACGCGCTTCGCGGCTACGGCGTGGCATTGGGTTCATCGTCCTCGCATGACCCATTTTTCAGCCGCGCAGCGGCGTCAGGATGTCGATGAGGTGGCGGCGTCCGAGGATGTCGATGAGGTGGCGGCGCGCGAGTCTTTCACGGTCGAGACGACCGTGCTCCCCTCTTTCGCACGCCAGCGCAATTCTCTTCGCCTGTTGTGATGGATCAGGAGAGCTTTTGCCGGCACCACTTGGACAGCACCGCCTCGGCGGGCTTTCCGTGGACGGTGAAGCCGGTGTCGCCATTGGCCTTGTGGTAGTGGGGGCGATTCTGCTGTTCCTCCCATTTCCAGTATTGGAAACCCGCCCACCATGGCTGGCCCTTGTAGGCCTCTAGGAAACCCTCGAGATAGACCGCCTGGAGTTCGCCGTCATAATCGCCGTCGTTTCGATATTCCCAAGGCACAAGGGCGCCTTTCTCCACGGAGCGGCAACCACACTCCGCCCAGTAAACCGGGATTCCAACCTTTTCATGGAAAGCCTGCCAACCGGGAACCTCCTTGGCGATCGCCACCCGCACATCCTCGATGGTGGGTTTCGGCTCGGGAACTCCTTCGTAGTTGCTGAATCCCACGGCGTCGAGCGCGCGCACCCACTCGATGAAGGCCGGTTTGTCGCGGTTCGTTTTCAGCGCGTTGAGGCAGACCCAACCGGAATAAACATCGCGCACGGCCGCGATGGTCTCGAGCCAGCGGTGTGTCTGATGATCCGTGCCGGAGAGTTCCTGGCCGACGGTGAAGGCCTCCACGCCCCACTCTTTGCTCAATCGGGCGTAATAGGTCATGGCCTGCCGATTGCTCTCAAACCAGCGCGACCAGTAATCCGTGACCACGCCCTGAATCTGTTGCTCGTTTTCGGGGAAGGTGATGTGACAGCGTCCGGTGCTGTCCAGGATATCGATCACCGGTTTGAGCAAGACGCGAATGCCGCGTTTTTGGAAGCGACGGATGATTTTCTCCAGATCGGTGTCGGAGGGCGTCCAGGTGAAATCACGGTAAATGCGCGTGCTGTAGAAGGTCTCCTGCATCAGCATGACCATGAGCGAAACCCACTCGACCCCGGCCTCGGCCATGTTGTCGACTTCCAGTTCCGCCTGCTTGGTGCCGTAGTAGCCCGACTTCGACAGATAGCCAAAGTTCGGCCCGCGCAAAAATGGGAACGCGTTGGGATTTTTTCTCAGGATCAGCTCGTCGGCGAGTTTCGTGGTTTGTGTGCTCATTGTTTGTGGAGTGATGGAGTTTGGAAGTTAAATGGTTTTGGGGAAAAGCGGCGCGCCGGGGCCAAGCGTGGGCAAGCTGAAAAGCCTTCCATTTTCCGCTTCGGTGACCACCAGTCCCAAGCGTCCCGAGGGATCGAAGGAGCAGTTTGTCGGATTGGCTCCGGGAACGGCGATGACCTCCTCGACCTCGCCATCGGCGGCGACGACTTTTACCGCCCCGCCGCTGTAGATGGCGACATGGAGGCGTCCGTCGGCGGCGAAGGCCATGCCGTCGGGGCCGATCGTGCCTCCGACGCTTGCCCAGGGACGCGGGGCGAGCCAGCGGCCATTGAACGAATCCCCGCGTCCGCGCCACAGCCTTTGGCGTCGCGTCTCGGCGACCACGAGATGGCCTCCATCCGGAGTGAAGGCCAGTCCATTGGGAAAATAAAATCCGGAAGCCACTCGGACCACCGAACCGTCGGGTTTCAAGATGGCCACATAGCCGGTGGGCTCGGCGCGGGAATCACCGGGGCAGGTAAAGATCAGGTTGCCGGCCGAGTCGAAGGCCAGGTCGTTCGGCTTGAAGAGCGGTTTACCTTCGAGGAAATTTGCCAGAGTCTCGGTCAGGCCGGTCGCGGGATCATGACGACGAATCGCGCACTCGGCGGCATCGCAGAAGACAACCCTGCCCTGCGCATCGATGGCGATGCCATTCGGTTCTCCGCCGACGGAGATTCGGCTCAGCGTGCCCTCCGACCAGCGGCAAAGGTTTCCACCTTTCAACTCGACCAGCCACAAGGAACCGTCCAGCGCAAAGGCGGGTCCCTCGGGAAAAGCCAGGCCCTCGGCCAGAATCTGTGGTGTGCTTGTGTTCATTAGGCAGTCAATGCAGCGTGAAGTTTGGTGGCAAGGTCGCTTTGGATGTGATGAAACTCCGGGGTATTAGGTCGCAGCCAAGCGGTCTCCATCGCCGACATGGTGGATCGGAAAAAATCCCCAGTCAGCGTATTTGGCAAATCTGCTCTCCACGCGGCGGCATGCGCGGGTTGACCGCCGCAAACCGCATAGATGTGCGTTTGGCAATCCGCGCCGGTGATCCATTCCAAAAATTTCAGAGCGACCTCCGGGTGCTTGCAGGCGGCTGAGACAGCGATGCCCGCGCCACCAAGCACGGCCCCGCCAGTCGGCGCGAACGGAGTCGGATGAAACACCAAAGGACAAGCGGCAAACCCAGGACGGGTGTAATTCGAATAGCCGTAACAAGCCGGCACGAAAGCGATCTCTTCGCCCGACGCAGCCGCTTCCAAAACTTGGATGCTGCCATGCTTCAATCGTTCGGCGCCGCCCGTTAGCCGGTAGAGTTGCCGCAGTGCTTCGATGGCGGAGGATTCGTCGAATCCTTGATGCCGCAGCATGTAAAACATGGCAGTGGTGGTCATGCGCGAAAATCCCTGCGCGACCCGACCTTCGGCGGCCAGCGCGAGCAACTCGTCCCAGGTGGTCGGCACGCGGTCGATCAGATCCGGGCGAGAAGCTGAAACGATGCACGCAGCGTCCAGTGGCAGCCCCCAAACTTTTCCGCCGAAAACATAGCTGTCGTAGGACAACCCGACGCTGTTTTGGCGCCGATCGGCAAGCACCTCGGCCGAGAGATGATCGTCGAGCGGCAAGAATATCCCCTCCTGAGCGGCCATGCCCGTGAGTGGATGATCGAAGCCGACGAGGTCGAAGTCGCGCGTCAGCGCATCAAGCGGGCCTTCGCCAAACTGCGCGGCGGAATGAGGCACGACTTCGATGCGAACTCCGGGGTTGCGATCGGAGAATACCTGTGCGGCCGCTGCGAGAGGCGCGATGCCCCGCACATGATTCCAGTTGGTTGCCCTGAGCTCAATCATGGCTTGGTTTGCCATTGAGGGCGTGGAGCAAGCCCCTGAGATAACCGACGGTGAGGGCGCGCCCGCGATAACCTCCCATGGGATGGTAATAGGGCGTGTTCTCGATCGATTCTTTTGTGCGCCAAGGTTCGTCTCCTTCCATCTCTGGAACATGGCCGGGGATCATTACGCCTTTGAATCCCGCCTCGTTGAAGGCGCGGATGAGCGCCCAGGCGTCGTAGTCCGCCTCGTCCACGAAGGTCTCGTGGAAGCGCGGCACACGCCCGCGCACGGCTTGGAAATGCACATAGATGAGCTTGTCCTGTTTCCCGTAATGACGGATGGCGTCGAACACATCCTCGCCCATTTCAGTCCAGTTCCCGAGGCAAAAGCAAAGGCCGTGGTTCTTGCTGGGCCGGATGGAAAGGGCCTTGTCGAAGTTGGCGCGGCTGCGCAGCAGGCAGGGCACGCCGCCGAGGGATTCAACCGGCGGATCGTTGGGGTGAGCCGCCAGGGTGACGCCTTCATCTTCCGCCACCGGCAGGACCCGCTCAAGGAACCATGCGTAGTTGTCCCAGCATTCTTCTTCGGTGAAACGCCGGCCGCGGATCAGAGGCGCGTTTTCCGCCTCGGCATAAGCGAAGCCGGTGCTGCTGGCACCACCGCGCAGCGGTGCGCTCAGGGTGGTGCGCCAGACACCCTGCGGCATCCAATTGTAACCGAGCACGGGAATCCCCGCGCGGCCCGTGTTGCGGATGGTCTCGATGTAATGCTGGAGCTGTTGCTCGCGGCCTTCCTCGCCGAAGATCAACTTGTCGTAGGATTGGATGGGAAGGGTTTCCACGGCGAAGACGCGGAGCCCGTGTGCTTCGGCTTGATTGCGCAGTGAAAGCAATTCCTTGAAGGATACCGCACCGCCGCCCGGATTGCGGGGCGAGCGGAATGTGGTGCCCCAAAGGATGATGTCAGTCACACCCATTTGGCGGATGAAGCGCAGGCGCTCATCAGTCGGGGTCACAAAGGTCGCCGTGGCCACTCGCATCGGCAGGGTGCGCGCACGCTGGCGAAGGGTTTCGGGTGAGGTTCCGGGATCGGGTATGGGGCGTTGGTCGCTCATGATGGATGTTGTGTTTTCGTTGGGTGTGAAAAGTTATTCGGTTTCTTTACGCAGTTGCATCGAGGATACCCTTCAGGTAGCCGACGGCAAAAAGGCGCCCGAGCGCTCCGTAGCCGGGATGGTCGTTTGCCTCGCCGGCCATGGTCGGGACATGATCCACGCGGATCGGGCCTTCGAAACCGATCTCGCGGTAAAGACGGATCATCGCCGCCATGTCGGTCGGGCCGTCATCGTGAAAGGTTTCGTGGAAGCACTCGGCGGTGCCGCGGACATCGCGGAAATGCACGAAATGAACGCGCTCGCGGAAGTCGCGCAGCAGGGTGCGGTCGGCATCACCGAGCAGGGTGAAGTTGGCCTGGCAGTAGGTGAGTCCGTGGCTCGGGCTACTGCTCAGGGAGAGGGCGCGCCGGAAGCCTTCCGTCGAACTCATGATGCGCGCGATGCCACGCAAGGATTCCACCGGCGGGTCGTCCGGGTGGAGTCCCATCTTCACGCCCGCAGCCTCTGCGGCCGGCATGACTTGTTCAATGAACCAAGCGTAATTTTCCCACAGGGCTTCTTTGCCGAGCGTGCCGAATTCCGTCAGCGTATCGGGCGTGGTGCGGCGGTCGAAGCTGGAGCCCAAGGCACCGCCACGAAGCGGAAAGGCCGTGTCGTTGCGGTGCCAACCGATCCCGGCCATGAAGTTGTAGCAGAGCAAAGGAATGCCGAGGCGCCCCATGTTTTCCAGCATCTTTCGGTAGCGTTCGACATCGGCTTCGCGTCCGGGCAGTCCGAACTTGATGCGGTTCATGTCGAACTGGTCGCCCTCCAAACCGGACAGCGTGAAACCCCGCTCGGCAAAGCGCTCGTGGATGACACGCAGCGACTCGAAATCATCGGGCGCCTTGAGCCCGGTGAGATCCGGTGCGCACTTGCAGATGGCGTGGCGCACGCCAATCTGCGCGGCGAGATCCCAGAGTTGGTTCGGAATGGCGGGAAGGAACTCGGCAATTTTCATTGGGCGTATATACGCTTGAGAGTCTCCATCGCAGGTTTTCCATCGATGGTGAAGCCCTGGTCGCCGGCGGGATCGGTGTAGTAATGGGCTCTCTGTTCCACTTGGTGTTCATCCCACTTCCACCAGAACGAACCGCGATACCAAGACTCGCCTTGGAAGGCCAGATGCACTCCCTCCATGTAGCGGGATTGGATCTCGGCGTCATAGACACCCGGATGCGTGAAGTCGAACGCGTTGCCCTTCAATCCACGCGTGGAGCGCCTGCCCGTTTCGAGCAATGCCAGCGGCAGTCCGAACTCGGCCGCCAGTTCCGCTGCCTC
>JBIKUM010000121.1:0-8336 GCA_044347585.1 Terrimicrobiaceae bacterium | reverse complement strand
CTTTTAAATGAATCTTGGCTGGCAGAGGTTAATAATCTGCCACACAAACAAAAAACTGTTATGTTATATTGCTTAGATTGGTTGGGATTTACCTTCGCCGCAGCAGTTAATAATAAAGATAATAATTTAACGGGAGATGACTTTGAAAAAAAAGTGTTTTATCATATACATTTAAAGTTAAATAATAAGTCACTAAAGTATATATCTGCTTATGCTGTCATGTGCAAGCAAAAGGTTCCTCCCTTATGGAAGCTTTATCTTGAAAGGCGGTTTCCTTCGGTGAAAGAATAAACAAAATAAAATAAATTAAAACTTAATGCTATTATATATAATATTTTATTAGTAAATATTTATAAAAAATAGAATGTATGTGTAATTTACCTTCTCTAATCATTAGCAACTTTTTTTTGGCTTTTTTAATCACTGCTAATTTTAATTCATCTTGTTTATATGCTGAAAATTTAGATGAGGTTAATGCATTAAACAAAGAAGCATTGAATTTATCGCAACTTGGAGATCACCAAAATGCAATAGAATTAGGCAATCGCGCATTAAAATTGGCCGCGCGAGTGGGCGGTCCGGACAACACTTCTACGGCAACAATACAACACAATTTAGCTCAAATCTATCAGAATGCAGGGGATTATGAAAAATCAATAAACGAGTATAAAAAAGCATTAATTTATCGAATTAAGTTGTTTGGAGAAAAGAATGAAGCAACAGCTAGGACAATGAATAATCTGGCTTCAGTTTACTTCAGTATTGGAGACTATAAAACTTCAATCTTTTTACATGGACGAGCTCTTGAAATAAGATTAAAAGTTCTTGGAGCAAATCATACAGATACTGCTTTAAGCTTAAATAATATTGGAACTGTATATGATGAGTTAGGCGAATACCAAGAAGCTCTTAATTCGCATCAGATGGCATTGAAAATTAGGCAAAATATTTTAGGTAAAGAGCATACTGATACCGCGCAGAGTCTAAACAACATAGCTCATGTTTATGTGAATACTGGGGATTATCCTAAAGCCCTTCATTTTTATGAAAATGCTTATGCAATTAGAAAAAATACACTAGGAGAAAAGCATCCAGATACAGCTCGAATTATAAGTAACATTGGAAGTTTATACGGAGAGATTGGCGACTATGATCAAGCCATTAAATTTACAAATAATGCACTAACTATTTTAAATCAGAAATATGATGCAAAATCTACCGATGTAGTAGCAATGCTTAACAATCTAGCTTATTTTGCACACCAAAAAAATGATTTTAATTCTGCAATTGAAATATATCATAAAAATCTTTTGCAACTTGAAACTAAATCGCATTCATACAATGTTCAATCTAGTTTAATTCTTCACAATTTATCCGCTGTATATAGCGATTATGGCGAATTACCTAAAGCTATTCAAACGGCTGAAAAATCATTAAACATTAGTAAAGAGATTGAGGGGAATGGTAGTTTGAACACTATTTTACGATCTATCAATTTGGCGTATGTATACTCTCGCTCTGGAAAGTATAATAATGCTATAAATTTATTAGAAAGCACTTTGGTATCTGCTGAGAATCTTTTAGAAAATGATAATAAAAATATTGAAATAATTAACAATAATCTTGCTGCCAATTACTATATAATCGGTAACCATGCAGCTGCTTTAAAATATTGCATGAATGGTATTAAAGTTATAAATACTCAGTTGGCAGTTGTGTTATGTCTTGACGAAAAAAGCCGACTATCATGGCAGGTCAAAAACCTCCATTTCTGGACTGCCTGCATACTAAAACCCCATGAAATTGCACAACTTGCACTTAACTGGAAAGGCGTTATTCTGGATTCCATTCTTGACGATCGGGCAGTTGCTCTAGTGTCAGGTAATTCAGCTGAGGGGGCTAAAAATCTTCAAAAAATTGCCGAACTCCGCAGTAGATTTTCCAAAATAGTATTAGAACAGGGCCGGGAGAAAGAGAAATCTGATTTGGAATCGCAAATAGGTTTATTACAAAGAAGTCTCGCTCAAAACTACTTGGGTCGAGAAATGCAAAGACCGAGTTTAAATCTCAAAATGAGAGACATTACCCCGGCACTTGCCGGTGGTGTTATTTTGTTAGATTTTATTCATTACCGTGATCCGAAAATCAAAGATCAGGATAGTCAGTGCTTGGGAATTATCATCACTGGTGAGGATAACAAACCAATTCTTGTCCGAATAGATAAAGCTACGGATATTCATCGCGCAATCGCCGGCCTTCGAGAATCAATAAAACGAGGGGATGCCGAAGCCGTTCAGCAATTCACATCAACTCTTTCCAAAAAACTCTGGGCTCCAATCGCCGCCAAAATTCCTCAACAAGTCAACCGGCTAATTATTAGCCCGGATGGGGAGCTAAATTTTCTTTCCTTTGCCGCGCTTCTAGATGCCCGAGGGAAATTCCTCGCTGAAACCTACGATTTTTCCTACGTGGGCAGTGCACGCGATTTAGTCCGTGAGACAAAATCCAAATCCTCCCGCACGATTTGTCTTTTTGCCAATCCCGCCTTTCAGCGGGATCCGGTTAAAGTCGATGATATGCAATATGCGGTGCGGCCTGCGGAGATTGATATTTTCGGGCAGCTTCAACTTCCTTCTCTGCCTGGCACCGAAAAGGAAAGCGCCGAAATCCAAAAAATCGCAACGGATGCTGGGTGGAATCTGCAGGCCTTCACCCGTGATCAAGCCGACGAGCAAACGCTCCGAAAAACTAAAAAACCCGGCATCCTTCACCTTGCTACGCACGGCTTTTATCTCAACAGTTTCACGCCTGCTCCGCTCGATAGCCGTGGAATGTCCGTGATCGGTATCGATAAGCCGAAGCCCAACAGCAAAGGAGTCGATCCGATGCGGGCAAGCGGCATAGCCTTGGCCGGTGCTCAATCTACCCTCAAATCCTGGAGCGAACGCAAAGCCCCAGCGCCTGAGACCGATGGTGTGCTCACCGCTGAAGAAGTAGCTGCTTTGGATTTAGGTGGAACATGGCTTGTGACACTCTCCGCCTGCGAAACTGGTTTAGGCGAAGCCCGCTCCGGCGAAGGTGTTTTCGGCCTGCGTCGCTCATTTATGTTGTCTGGAGCAGAGAATCTCCTCATGACCCTCTGGCCTGTGCGCGATGAAAGCACCTCTGAAATCATGGCGGATTTCTACCGCGAAGCACTCAAGACCGGCAACGCTCCCGGCTCCCTCGCAAAAGTCCAGCGCGAATGGCTCGTCAAGCTCCGCAAGGAAAAGGGCCTCCTCGAAGCCGTGCGCGATGCGGGCCCTTTCGTGATTGCCACTATTGGCAAGCCATTGCCACCTCTCCCCCGAGAACCTGCTAAACTTGAGGCGCTCATCCAATCCAACAACACCGATATCAAGAACAACTGAATCATGAAAAAGCTCCTCTTTCTCACTCTCATCGCTGCCTCCCTGACATCCTGCAACACAACCACTCATGTGCTGGTCGGGCAGAAAAGGGCCGCCATCGCGCCAGAGTCTGTCAAAATCTATCTCCAGCCGCCGAAAAAATTTGAGCAGGTCGCTATTGTGGATGCGAATAGCGTGAATACTTTCCGCCTCACACAGCAGGGAGCGATGGATGCCACTTTAGCCCGCCTGAAGCACGCGGCGGCAGCATTGGGAGCAAATGGAATCCTCCTGAACAATGTCGGCAATGCCCCATTTGCAACTGTCACCCAAGGCTCGGCCTACGGAACTGCAAATGCCGTGGCTTATGGGAATAGTGCGTATGCCAATTTCTCGGGCAACTCGATGGCTATGACCTCCACCCTTATGATGAAAACCGCAGGCGGAATGGCGATTTATGTCATTGAGGAGTAAAGTATAAAACAGGTAAAAAATCTGCGAAAAATGAACATGGCTTTGAACCGCATTCCCCTGCAATCAGTTGTGAAAATGGCTGTCAGCGGAATTTTTTTCTTTGTCATTTGCCTTTTTCCAGCCTGTGAACAAAAACCAACCGCTTCCGAGACAAGGGAATTGAAGAAAGCCATTTCGATTCAAAAGGTGGAGGATTTTCAAAAGCTCCATCATGCCACGGCTGATTGGTTTCGCGTTCTGGATTCGGTTTCGCCCTATACTTTGGAAATTCAAGAAGCTCTGCTCTCGGGCGATGATTCTCCGCGTCTATTGATTGCCGATCTTTTGGATATCTCCAAAAACGGGGATGAAATCATCGCCTCGTTCGGTAATGAGTGGATCGAGACCGAGCCCCGTTTCCGTTTGAGAATGACACCGGAACAAGCCAAGGAAATCGTAAAAGTTGTTCCTGAAGAGGATCGTTTGCTGGCCAGCTTCGTTTTGGCATTCCGCCCGCAGTCTGTCACTCGGCCTATTCTCAGGCTCGATGCCGAAAAGAACGACGAGTATGCCGAAGTCGAAGTTCAAAATTCCCAAGCAACCATCATCACCGGTGCCTGCATCGCCTGGCAGTATCTGGGCACGAATGGAATCAACATGTCGGATTTTCTCGAAAGCCAAACAAAATGATCATGAAAAAACTCATTCTCACTTCATCCTTCCTCCTTCTGACTTTTTACTTCGCACCCGCCGCCACCGTCGAAGCCGAAGGCCGTGCGCCAGGCGACATGAAGACCACCCCCAATCTACCCAATTTTTCAAAATGACCGAACACCAATCCATCGAATGGAAAGAATCCTGGCGTGACGAATACTTGAAGTGGATTTGCGGATTCGCAAACGCTGGTGGTGGGATGCTTGTCCTCGGGAAGAACAACAAGGGAGACACGGTGGGCGTGAAGGATTCCCGGAAATTGTTGGAGGACATTCCAAACAAAACCCGTGATGTGCTCGGGATTTTGGTGGATGTGAACCTTCGGCAAGAGCAGAAGGGCGATCTCATCGAGATTGTTGTTGAACCTTATCCCTATCCGATTAGTTACAAGGGGGAATACCACTATCGCAGCGGCAGCACGAAGCAGGAATTGAAAGGCGCAGCGCTGGACCGGTTTCTTCTGCGCAAGCAGGGTCGGAATTGGGACGGGGTGCCGGTGCCAAATGTTTCGCAAGCCGACCTCGATCCGGTTTCCCTGTCGGCCTTCCGCAAACGCGCTCTACGCAGCAAGCGACTCACACCCGAAATTCTTCAAGAAGAGGATGAGGGTCTTTTGGAAAAGCTTCATCTCATGGATGGAACTTACCTGAAACGCGCCGCAATCCTCCTCTTTCACCCTGATCCCGAGCGATTTGTCACCGGGGCCTACATCAAGATCGGCTTCTTCCGCACGAATGCCGACCTTGTTTTCCATGATGAAATTCATGGCGATCTCTTCAGTCAGGTCGATAAAACCCTCGAAACGCTCCGGGCCAAGTATCTCAAGGCCTTGATTTCCTATGATGGCGTGCAGCGAGTGGAAACCTATCCCGTCCCCGAGGAAGCCCTGCGCGAAGCCATTTTAAACGCAATCGCGCACAAAGACTACTCCAGCGGAACGCCTATCCAAATCAGCGTCTATGCCGACAAGTTGCTGATCTGGAATTCGGGACATCTTCCCCTGGACTGGACGGTTGCTCGCTTGACGGAAAAGCATTCCTCCAAACCCTTCAACCCGGATATCGCAAATGCCTTCTTCCGCGCTGGTGAAATCGAATCCTGGGGTCGAGGGATCGAAAGAATCCTCACCACGTGTCAGGCCGCCCACTGCCCGGCGCCCATCATTGATTACACGCCCGGGGACTTCTGGTTGAAATTCGCATTCGCGCCAGAGCATGTGGCAGAAACGATCACCGAACCGAGTTCGGGGAAAAGTTCGGGGAAAAGTTCGGTGAAAACGCCGGTGAAAACGCCGGTGAAAACGCCGGTGAAAATTCTGCAACTCCTGCAAGAAAAGCCAGAGCTGAGTTTGGCGGAACTTGCCGTGCTTATCGGCAAATCAGTAAGCGCTATTGAACGCGCAACCGCCAAGCTGGTGAAAGCGGGCGAACTCCGACGCATAGGCCCCGACAAAGGTGGTCACTGGGAAGTTGGAGGAAAGTCAGAAGGATGAAGGAAAATGTATGAAAACACACCACGCTTCAGCAGTAGCTCAGGGCAGCATCGGCCAAATAAAAAAACCATGAAAAAACTCATTCTCAACCTCTGTGTTCTCTGTGTCCTCGGTGGTCAAATCCAAGCCGCTACCGTCGAGGCCGAAGGCCGTGCGCCCGGCGACATGAAGACCGCTCGCGAGCAGGCGCTCGCCGATGCTTTGCGCGAAGCCGTTCGCGTGGGGACCGGCGTCGATGTCCTAAGCACCACCGGCGTGTCGGATTTTACCTTGGATTACGACCGCATCCTCAGCTCCGCATTCGGGCATGTGAAGAGCTACAAGGTCATCAGCTCTGGGCTCGGCAAGGATCAGATTTACACGGTCAAAGTGAAGGCCGAGGTGGAGAAAGGCGTGCCGGGTGCCAAGAACACGCTCGCCCTGCGCCAGATCGTTCTCCTCAAAGGCTCGCCGCGTGTGTCGATTGCCGTGCAGGAGCAGATCGATGGCGCTCCCGCACCGACCAAATACGCCCAAGGCATCATGGAGCAGACGGCGAGAGAGTTGCAATTCAACCTCGTGGATGTCGGCACCGCCAGCGGGCAGGAAAGCAAGATGGCCGCGCGCGATGCCATCCTCGGCAATGACAAAAACGCCAAGCTCCGCAGCGCAGGCATCTCGCAGAAGAGCGATTTCTTGATCGAAGGCAACATCGTGGCCCGATATGTCGGCAAGCAGAGCTTCTACGGCAGCCTGCCCCAGCATGTCTTCTCCGTCGGTGGCGAACTCCGCGCCATCCGCCCCGAAACCGGCGAAGTCGTCGCGGTCGCCGCATTGCCCGGCACCGAGAATGTGGAAAGCGACCTCGACTCCAAGGAAATGGCCGCGCGTGATGTCATTCAGAAAGTCCTCAGCACCGCAGGCAAGAACGACAGCACCCCGCCGCTCTTCAACAAAATCCTCGCCCGTTGGGTCACCGAAACCGACCTCGGCGCCATGAAACGCCTGGAGTTTTCGAGCATCAGCACCGAAGACTTTCAAAAAATCCAAACCCACCTGGCCGATACCGAAAGAATCAGCGCCGTCTGGCCCCGCGAGTTCGACTCGCAAGGCATCAGCGTCCTCGATGTCGAAACCCGCCTCGACAATATCGGCCTCGGCCAAGAAGTCACCAAAGCCACAGGCAGTCGCATGAAACTCGACCGCTCCACCGAAAACCTCATAGCCTTCAACGCCAGCGGCACTGGATCAACCGCACCCGCAGCTCAAGGCGACTCAAAACGCGACGACAAGCCTTGGTGGAAGGTGTGGTGAAGGAAATATAAGTTTTCAGTTTGTAAGTTTTCAGCAAAATCGGGATGGATGGTGTTTATTTGAAATACAACCCTACTTTCCTCTGCGAAAATCTGAGCAATCTGTGGATGAACCACGTTTCTTCCGACTTACCCTAACCCCAAGCCGGCGCGAATTAGAAAGTCCTTCGGTGTGCCGACCCGCATGCCGTAAACCTCCGTCCCAAGAACGATACCAAAATCGCCGGAATCCAAGGTCAGAAGCGTGTCGCACTTAGACGCGAGCGCGGAGATGAGCACGGGTTTGTCTTTGGAAGCCGTCAGGAGCAGCGGGCGCTTCGTGGTGAGGGCATTCGGAACCCACTCGATGCGGGCCTGCAAGTCCTGCCAGTGTGCGGTGGCTTGCGGCGCGAACTTGGAGAGGTTTTTTACGGTCTCGGCGCGGCAATAGGCAGCGGAGACCAAGTTCCAGCTTCGCTCGGCGGCGAGGACCGTGATGAGTCGTGAGAGCGACCGTTCCGACCCGCAGGCTGAGAGGATGACGCTGCTATCGAGAAAAACCCTCACGCCTTGCCTGCTTTTTCCCAAAAACCTTCGGCATCGCGTTCGTCCTCCGCGATCCATTGTTGTAGAGTCTCCAGCGGAATGTCACGCACGGGCATGGCCTCGGCGGGTTGCAAAAAAACCCCGCCATTCCGCAACTCCATCAACATCATGGGATTTTCGGCGGAATCCAGCCCCAATATCCGCCGAATCTCCGGCGGCAAAGTGATGGTCCCTCGCTTGGAAACAGGAATTGCAGTCATACTGCAATACTGCAATGCGACATTAATACTGTCAAGTGCCAATTTTCACCGCGAGGCGAATTGAATAAAATACTTGGAAAATCTCACATGATCTCACGCAATCTCACATCGAAAAGCGAATTGGCACTTCTTAAACCTCTATGCTCGCTGTGTCCTCGGCGGTCAAATCCAAGGCAATTTATAAATTATTACCTACAAAAATTTCACTTTT
>JBIKUM010000281.1:0-4023 GCA_044347585.1 Terrimicrobiaceae bacterium | reverse complement strand
TTGCGACATACCACGATGTCGGTGACGAACTACAAAACATCAATATGATCACCTGCGGCGGTCAAGCGACCATTCCCATTGCCTATGCTTTGAGCCGCGTGCACAAGAACATCGAATACATCGAAGTCGCCTCGAGCGTTGCTTCGCTCAGCGCAGGCCCCGCCACGCGGCGCAATCTGGATGAATATCTCGATACCACACGAGTCAATCTGCAGGCCTTCAGCGGAGCCGCTGCTGCCAAGGTGGTCTTAGTCTTGAATCCGGCCGAGCCGCCCATCTACATGCAATCGACCATTTACGCACAGATTTCATCGCCAGACGCGGATGCCATCCGCGAGTCGGTGAACCGCATGGTGGCTCGAGTCCAAGAATATTGCCCCGGATACGAATTAGTCATCCCGCCGGTTATCGAGGGAAACCTGGTTACGACCACAGTGAAAGTTACGGGGGCAGGCGACTACCTGCCTCCCTATGCCGGAAACATCGACATCATCAACTGCGCCGCGCTGGAGGTCTTGAACCTTCTCGCCGAAGCCAAACACCCGCTTCGAGAATGAAAAAAGTCCTCATCAGCGATCCCACCTTGCGCGATGGCAACCACGCAGTCGCCCATCAACTCACGGGCGAAAACATTGCTGCCTACTGCAAAGCTGCCGACGCGGCTGGCATCCCAGTTGTTGAAGTAGGCCATGGCAACGGGCTGGGGGCCTCGTCCATTTTGATCGGCAAGGCCAAAGTTACCGATGAGAGGATGCTCTCGACAGCCCGGGAGAATCTCAAAACTTCGCGATTGGGCGTTCTCGCTGTTCCAGGCTTCTGCACGATCAAGGCGGATTTGGCCCGTGCCGTTGATCTAGGTGTCGATGTCTTCCGTATCGCCAGCCACTGCACGGAGGCTGATGTCACACAACGCCACATCGAATATGTGCGCAATGCAGGGAGGTCCGCTTACGGCGTGCTCCTCATGAGCCACATGGCTGATACAGCCAAGTTGGTCGAGGAGGCGAAAAAAATGGCCTCCTACGGCGCGGAGGCGATCATCATCTTTGATTCATCGGGTCACTACCTTCCTGAAAATGTGACAGAACGCATCGCTGGACTTGCTGACCAGCTGAATATCCCCGTGGGCTTTCATGGTCACAACAATTTGGGAATGGGAATTATGAATTCCGTAGCGGCAGTGCGGGCTGGCGCGGGCATCATCGAAGGAACGATTCGCGGTTTTGGAGCCGGTGCGGGCAACGCCCAACTCGAAGTGCTGGTGGCCGTTTTTCAAAGACTTGGTTGGGAAACCGGCATCGACCTCTACAAGGTGCTTGATCTGGCGCAGTTGGGGGAAAAGGAATTCAATCCCGTCGCCGTGACCATTAATCAGCTGGCTATCGTCAGCGGCTTGGCAGGTGTGTTCTCCGGTTTTGCCAGACCAGTCGCCAAGGCCGCAAGCGACTACGGGGTCGATTCCCGCGATATTTTCTTTGAGTTGGGCAGACGCAACGCGATTGCGGGGCAGGAGGCGATGATTCTGGAGGTCGCACAGGCCTTGGCCAAACGCACTTCCGGGGGGATATCCCGAGATCCGGCAGCGGGAACACCCTGAACCACAAATGGGATCACTCTTCGAGATCGCGATAATCATCTTGGCAGGTTTTCTCGGCGGTTTTTTTACCACTGTTGCCTCGAGTGGTTCGGCCGTAACTTTACCGCTACTGCTGTTCTTGGGACTTTCGCCAGCCGTGGCCACGGGCACCAATCGGTTGCCCATAGCAATTTCGGGAGCAATGGCTTGCATTACCTTCATCAGGGCAGGCAAGGTCAACCCCATCATGGCTGCGAAGGTCGTCGTGCCCACCTTGATCGGCGGCGTGATAGGCTCGCTTTTCATCAATCCGATACCTCCGGTTTATCTGGAGTGGATCATCGTGGGATCGGTTGTCATCGCTTTGATTCTACTCCTGACGAGCATCAAGCAAACGTTGCTGAAGACACACGAAGAACCTCCGCGATTTCGCCACCGGGATTATTTATACCTCTTTTTGATCGGCCTCTGGGTCGGTTTAATTTTCCTCGATGGCGCCACTTACCTCTTGATGGTGCTGATCCTCTCGATGCGTTTTCACCTCGCGGAAGCAAATGCCTACAAAAACATAGTCGTCTTCACGGTCACGACAGCCACCCTCGTTGTCTTGGCGGCCAATAACGACATCGATTGGGGTGTCGGCTTGACCCTATCGGTAGGCGGTATTGCAGGTGGATACGTCGGAGCCAAATTCTCCATGCATCAACTGGCCAAGAAGTGGACCTATCGTATGCTTTTAGCCATCATGATTTTCGAGTTGGCTCACATCATTTTCCTCTACTCCACGGGCACTTTGATCTCGGGCAGCAACATGATGAAGTTGATGCACGCCGCCCCTACGAGATAGGCGAACTTAAATCCGCCGCCGACCTGGTTGAATCGCCACTCTCCGCCAGCAAACTTCCCATGGGATTTCTTGTTGAGGTCGCGAGTTTATGAAAGCACCTCGTTACGATTTTCGAGAAGGGCATCGAGTTCTGCGCGCTTTTCCTCCAGGAGTCCCGATTCGGCTGCCTCCAGGACCTGACACAGGGCATTCGCCTCCGCAAGGCGGCCGATGCTGACAAAATTGGCTCCGGCGGCGTAAAGCTCCGAAACTTGCGGGAAGTTCTCCGCCGTCGCGACAATCAGGGCGCTGGGATTGAGTTCGCGGGCCTCCCGAACAAGGCGAGCATTGCTGGTCCCTTTCAAAATTGCGTCGGGAAGTGTGGAAAGAATGACCTGAGCATGGCCGATCCCCGCGTGGTGGAGTGTATCCCTCTGGCTCATGTCGCCGTAGATCGCCTGGATGCCGCGTGATTTCAGTGTGCGGTGCACCACCGGATTGAAATCCAGAACGGCGATATCTTCCAACAGTGGGGAATTTTTTCGTGATAGCTCTTCGAGCAGCGAACTCGCTGTGCGGAAAAATCCCAGAAAAACAATGCGGGCCGATCCGTGTCCCACGGAATCACTAGAGGACATTCCCGGTCGATCGAGGTCGTGGATGCCGCACCTCTTGGCAAAAGGAATGATAGCGCGCACGAGTGAGCCGGATTTGGTCATGGCAAAGGTGCTCAAAGTCGCCAGAAGAACGAAGGCGAATGTCACCATGCTGCTCGATTCGGCGCTGAGTTGATTGCTGCCCAAGCCGAGCGCGAGAAGAACCAGCGAAAATTCGCTGATTTGGCAGAGATTGATCGAAGGCAGAAGGCTGGTGCGAAGGCCTTGCCGCAAAAAATACAGCGGAAAAAATGTCGTCACCCAGCGACTGGCGATCACAAACGCAGCGAAGACGACAGCCCACAAGGCCAGGGAAACGGTCGGCAACGGAATGATCATGCCAAGGCCTACGAAAAACAAAATAACGAAGAAATCCCGAAGGCTGGTGACCTTGGCGGTGACATCCAGCGCGTAGGGGAATGTCGATAGCGAAACTCCAGCTACGAGCGCTCCCATCTCCACCGAAAGCCCCAGCCATTCCGCAAAGCCGCCCACCAAAAAGCACCAAGCGATGGCTCCCACAAGAACCAGTTCTGGAACACGAGCCACCAGATGAAAAATCGGCGGTAGAAGAAAGCGGCTTGCTGTGAATGTCCCTGCAACAAGCACAGCCACTTTGATAAAGGACAGCCCAATCGCGCTGAATTGCAGGTTTTCGAGTGTGGGCTGAATCGCGAGAAACAGGATGACAAACAAATCCTGGAGCACGAGCAACCCCAGCGTGATGCGCCCCGGCAGGGTATCGAGTTCATGCTTGTCATAGAGAATTTTGACAATGATCACGGTGCTGCTCAGCGCTGCTGCAATGCCCAGATACAGGGCGTCGAAACGACCATTCGATAGTGGGAATCCAATGAGCCAAAAGAAGAGAACACCGAGGACGCATCCTCCAAGAATCTGGGAAATTCCTGTGATCAGAATCGGGCGACCTGAGCCCATGATTTTCTTCAAATCGATCTCAAGTC
>JBIKUM010000264.1:0-4314 GCA_044347585.1 Terrimicrobiaceae bacterium | reverse complement strand
TCATGAAGAGAAGAAAAATCAGCCCCAACTCGGCTATGGTGGAAATGGATTCCTGCTCGTGCACAAGACCGAATCCCGAGGGGCCAAGCGCAAATCCCGCCAGGAGATAGGCCAAAATCACAGGTTGGTGCAGTGCCTTGGCGATAAACCCGAAAACCCACGCTGCAATGATACAGAGAGCTATGTTGTGAACCAATTCATCCATCTGGGGCCAGTTTTTAAACGCTGAATTCGCCAGACGAAAGCCGAATCATTTGTGCAATCCAAGAACCTGCGCACCTCATTCGGCAAGAGCAAACGCTTTTAGCATGCTAAGAGGACTTGCGGTGGCCTTGATGGAGGGTGATTGGAATAACGATTCACCTTCAATAACGGCCTTTTCAGTGAAGCCTGCTAGTTCTTCTCCAGCGAACTCCCCTGCAACTAGGTCATTTACCGCAGTGGCTTCCGCTTTGTTTTTTTGATCGCTACCCGTGCTTGCGCTTGGCGAAGCTTCTCGCGGAAAAATGCTGGAGGTAAAATCATTCAGCCTTTACATAGTTCACTTCAGACCTGTCGTATGCGCTTGTTTTTAAAAAAACCCGGTTTCTCTTCTCTTGCGCCACTTAGGCGGGTCATTCAATCGCTCCCCGTGGGTCTGCTCATCTTGGCCTTTGCCACCGTCTCCTGCACCACAGGATGCAAGAAGGAAAAGAAAGCTGGTAAAAAGCCGAAGACGCAGCCGATTTCTCAAACCACACCGACGCCAACACCGAGCCCTACGCCTGCTCCCACCCCGCAACCCCCTCCTGGAGCGGTTTACTTCCTCTCCAACCCGGATGGACTGAATTCCGTGGAAGCCTTCAGCCGCAATTCCACGACGGGCTTCGTGACCTATTTGGGATCCTTCCCTTCGGGAGGAAACGGCAGCGCCGCCATTCAAGGTTCCCAATCCCACGCAGTCCTCGCGAATGGGTCTTTCCTCTATGCTGTGAACTCGGGGAATGGCAGCTTCTCGACCTTCCGCTTGGATGCCGACGGGCGCCCTACGCTCTTTGCCACTACATCCTCAAATGGCACACGGCCTGTCAGCATCGCGATTCATGGGAATCTGCTTTTTGTCTTGAACCAAGGTATTCCTGCAGGAGACGGCGGCTCCGTAGACGGCGGCTTGGTGGGATTTTCCATCGGAGCGGATGGCATCCCTGCTGCCATTCCTGGAGCTATCACGCCATTTGATTCCGAAGACATGCCCTCGGATGTCTTTTTCACAGGTAATGGTCTTCGCTTGGCGGTCATGCGGAGCGGAGCAAAATCGGTTTCGACATTTGCCGTCGACCCTTCCGGGGCGCTGTCCGATCAGCGAACAATCAATGTGGGAAGCCAACCCGTGGGCGGCGCGGCCACCTCCCGATTGCCATGGGCAGGCTTTGCCGCTATTGTCTCTGTTGTAGAAGATTATGGCCCTGCGAGCGTGGTCTCATTTCAAGCGGAGAGCGCCTTGACGATCGTTTCCCAAGTAGGGGCGGATGTTGACACCGACCCTTGCTGGGCCACCACCAGCGTGAATGGCCAGCGGCTCTGGACGTCGAATTTCCAACCTAAAACTCTCACGCTTTACAGAGTCGGTTCCGATAGTTCGCTCGTCCGGGAAGGACTTTACGAACCGGCTCCAGGTGTCGGCCCGGGTTCACTCGACTTGGATGTGAGTGCGGACGGACGGTTTCTCTATCGCCTCCGCGCATTTAATTCCAATGGGTCTCCGACTCCGCCGCACCCATTTCCGATCGTCGAGGTTTTTCAAATCAATCCTTCCAACGCCAACGGCGGGCTGTCTTTGATCCAGTCGGTGGAGGTGTCAATCGTTGCCCTGCAATACGCCTCTCCCACTGGCATGGCTGTGGCGGATCTGCAGTGAGTTTTGAGGCGCTTCATTTGCTATGTCGATTCTCTACTCTCTGCTCCTGAACAGATCATTTCTGAGAATTCTCATTTTAGTAACATCAGGCCTCTGCCTTTATTTTGCCTATCGGGACTACCTTCAGTTTACCGCATGTTGGGAGTGCTTCTCGGCTGGAAAGCACAATGAGGATTTGGAGCTTCGCCAGGACAGCATTGCCTCGATTCTGGTTGCGGTGGGAGTTCTGTTTGAATCCTTCGAGCTTCTCGCGAAAAGAGCCGGTTCGCGCCGTCCAGACCTGCCCCCACTTCTCATTCATGCAACGGCCGAAGCCTGCGCTGTGAAAGGAGCTTTCGTGGTAGTCGTGGGACTCATCATCGAAATGGTGAATCAAGTTTCAAAAACCCTCGACGGCAATCATGCGCTTATCCACATGGTCAAGTCCCTGATCAACCTCCCGCTGATTCTCCTCGCTTTGGTCCTCTTGCTGGCTGCATTCCGCGACCTTTTCCGCAGCCCGGTTTCGCATGAATGATCAGGCCGTTTCCCAACCTGAAGTCTGGGTGGATTTGCATGGCGATGTCCTTTTTCGCTTTGCCCTGACCCGCGTGCGTCGGCCTGAAGTCGCTGAGGATTTGGTTCAGGAAACGCTGCTGGCAGCTTTGAAAAGCTCCAGCAACTTCGATTCGGATTCCTCGGAACGAACTTGGCTCGTTGGCATCCTGAGGCACAAGATCGCCGACCATTTTCGGAAATCCTCTCGCGAATCCGCCTTCACCGACCTCGATTTTTGCTCCGGAGAATTCGCAGAAAAATTCGATCGCGGTTTTTGGAATCATGATCAGGGACCGAGCGAATGGGGAGCCAACCCCGAGTCTGCAATGGAATCCGGCGAGTTTTTTCAGACCCTCGACTCATGCCTTCACAAATTACCCGACCGCATTGCCGCTGTGTTCGCGCTGCGAGAGATGGACGAAATTCCGAGTGTTGAAATTTGCCGTAATCTCGGAATCTCGGAAGGCAATCTCTGGACAATGCTCCACCGCGCCCGCATGGCTCTACGCGAGTGTCTGGAGCGAAATTGGTTTTCGTCCCCATGAATCCAGTCCGCAAAATCGCCACGCTCCTCAAGCTCGCCGTCACGCCCCGTTGCTCCGACATCACCAGGATTCTTTCTCAGCAGCTCGACCGTCCTCTTCCTTGGCTCTTGCGCAAGCGGCTCGAGTGGCATCTTGCCGCTTGCGACTGGTGTCGCCGCTACGCGACACAAATCGGCCTCCTCGGTTGCCTCGCGCGTGGTTTTTCGGAGCACCAGTGCAAGTCCGGCCACACTCGCCTTTCGCCTCAGGCCGCCGATCGCATCAAAAAAAATCTCCGCAACGCAAAAGACTGAAAAAAATTTGAAAGGTTTCGCTCCCCTTGCGCGACAAACAGGGTGAAAGACAAAATATGAAAACCATCATTCTTCTCACATTCCTCGCAATCACCCTCTACGCGGGCTTCGTGCTCGCATCAGCACCCGTCAACAAATCCCGCCCGATTCCCGAAGGCGGTAGCGTCACCGTGCGCTTGATGAAACCCGACGGCAACCCAGGAGAGCCATTGAGCCTTCCCCGGGTTGTGAAAAGCGATGCTGCTTGGAAAGCGATGCTTACGCCCGAGCAATATCGAGTGTCCCGCAATCATGGCACCGAGAGCCCGTTTTGTGGCGTGTTTCACGACAATCATAAAAATGGCGTCTACTCCTGCATCGGCTGCGGACTGCCACTTTTCCGCTCTGCCGACAAATTCGACTCGGGCACCGGTTGGCCCAGCTTTTTCCAACCCTTCGCCACCGAAAACATCGGCACCCGTCGCGATATCTCCGCTGGAATGATCCGCGAGGAAATCCACTGCGCCCGCTGCGAAAGTCATCTCGGCCATGTCTTCAACGACGGCCCCGCGCCCACCGGTCAGCGCCATTGCGTGAACTCCGCCTCGCTCGCCTTCGAGGAAACCGCCGTGCTTCCGAAATCCGAAACCATCTATTTCGGGGCCGGATGCTTCTGGGGCGTCGAAGCCGCCTTCGGAAAAATCCCCGGCGTGCTCTCCACCAATGTCGGCTACGCCGGCGGACACACGAAAAACCCCACCTACCGCGAAGTCTGCTCCCACACCACCGGCCACGCAGAGGTGGTCCGCGTCGAATACGACCCCACAAAAGTAACGCTCGCCAAGCTCCTGGATGCATTTTGGAAAATCCACGACCCCACTACTCTTAATCGCCAAGGCCCCGACGTTGGAGATAACTACCGTTCCGCCGTCTACTTCACCCGCCCCGAACAAGAGAGTGAAATCCGCACCTCCTTAGCTGCGCAGCAGCAAAAACTCACCCGCCCCATCGTCACCGAAATCACCTTCGCTGGCCCCTACACCCCTGCCGAGGACTACCATCA
>JBIKUM010000120.1:0-8370 GCA_044347585.1 Terrimicrobiaceae bacterium | reverse complement strand
ACATCGACAGCTTCCATCCCGCAAACGAAGACATAAAAAATGCAAAAAACCCTCGATAGCCTCATCAAACTCTCACGCGAAATTGGCAAGGAGGAGCGCCGCTTGGCAATCCTCGGAGAAGGCAATACCAGCGCCGATCTCGGCGATGGCACATTTCTCGTGAAAGCATCCGGCTCCAGCCTCTCCACGCTGGACGAAAACGGACTCACCCGCGTTCGCATGGAAACTGCTCTTGCGGCCCTTGATGATTCCGCACTCACCGACTCCGGTGTTAGAACCGTTTTGGAGGCCTCCCGCGTTGATCCAGCATCCAAGCTCCCGTCGGTGGAAACCTTCATGCACGCCATCTGCCTCTCGGAAGGCGGGGCGAAGTGGGTTGGCCACTGCCACGCCGAGTCTGTGCTTTCCATCCTGGCATCCACCCACGGTGCGGCTCCTTTTCTAAAACACATCTTCCCCGATGCCATCGTCGTCTGCGGACGCCATCTCGCTGTCGTGCCATATATCGACCCCGGTTTGGAGCTCTCCCGCAGTGTCCGCGCCTCCCTGCGCCAGCATATGGCAACACACGGTGCCGCACCCAAGGTCATTCTTCTCGAAAACCACGGTCCCGTGGCTCTCGGCGCCAGCGACACCGAGGTTTTCAATATCCTTCTCATGCTCGACAAATGGGCGCGCATCCTTTGCAACACGCTCGCCATGGGCGGTCCGCGCTTCCTGCCGGAAACCGTCAGCGACCGCATCGACAATCGCCCCGATGAACACTACCGCCGCGCCCAAATTGCCCAAACCGCTTAAAAAAACTTAAAACTTAAAACTTAAAACTCCACCTATGACCAACCTACCTAAAATCGGCATCCGTCCGACCATTGATGGCCGCCTCGGCGGCGTTCGCGAGTCCCTCGAAAAACAAACCATGGCCATGGCCAAGAACACGGCTGCGCTTTTGACCTCCAAACTTCGCCACCCGACCGGCGAGCCAGTGGAGTGCGTGATTGCCGATACCTGCATCGGCGGCATCCGCGAAGCCGCTGCCTGTGCCGACAAGTTCCGCCGCGAGAATGTGGGCGTTTCGCTCACCGTCACCCCTTGCTGGTGCTACGGGTCTGAGACGATGGATACCGACCCGCTTACACCCAAAGCTGTTTGGGGATTCAATGGCACCGAGCGTCCAGGTGCGGTTTACCTCGCCGCCGTGCTCGCCGCCCACACCCAAAAAGGCCTGCCTGCTTTCGGTATCTATGGCCGCGATGTGCAGGATGCGGGTGACAACACCATTCCCGCCGATGTCGAAGAGAAACTCCTGCGCTTCGCCCGCGCCGGTCTCGCCGCCGCAACCATGCGCGGTCGCTCCTATTTGGCCATGGGCGGCACATCCATGGGCATCGCCGGTTCCATCGTGGATCCCTCCCTCTTCGAGCAGTGGCTTGGCATGCGCGTCGAGTCGGTGGACATGACCGAATTCATCCGCCGCATCGAACGCGGCATCTACGACAAAGCCGAATTCGACAAGGCGATGAAATGGGTCAAAGCCAACTGTAAGGAAGGCAAAGACTGGAATGGCGCGGGCAAAAAGCGCTCCCGCAAACAACTCGATTCCGAGTGGGAGACCAGCGTGAAGATGGCCCTCATCGCCCGTGACCTCATGGTGGGAAATCCCAAGCTCGCTAAGGCAGGCTTCGGCGAAGAAGCGCAAGGCCATTACGCCATCGCATCTGGCTTCCAAGGTCAGCGCCAGTGGACCGACCACATGCCGAATGGCGACTTCCTCGAGGCGATTTTGAATTCCTCCTTCGACTGGAACGGTCGCCGCGCCCCTTACATTGTCGCAACGGAAAACGACGCACTCAATGGCGCCGCCATGCTGTTTGGATGGCTCCTCACCAACACCGCGCAAATCTTCGCCGATCTCCGCACCTACTGGAGCCCGGACGCCATCGCACGCGTCACCGGAACCGATGTTCCCGAAGCAGCGGCGAACGGCCTCCTGCACCTCATCAATTCCGGCCCCGCCGCTCTCGATGGTTGCGGCGAGCAAACCCTCAACGGCGTGCCGGCCATGAAACCATTCTGGGACATCAGCAACGCCGAGATGAACGCCTGCCTCAAAGCCACGAGCTGGCATCCCTCGATCACCGAGTATTTCCCCGGCGGCGGCTGGAGCACACGCTTCGCCACACGCGGCGGCATGCCCTCGACCATCTATCGCCTCAACCTTGTGCAAGGCCTCGGCCCAGCACTCCAGATTGCCGAAGGCGAAACCGTTTCGCTCCCCGAGAAAACCCACCGCATCCTCGAAGAGCGCACCAACCCGACATGGCCGACCACCTGGTTCGTCCCCCGTCTCACCGGTCAGGGTGCCTTCCGCGACACCTACACCGTCATGAACAACTGGGGAGCCAACCACTGCGTCATGAGCCACGGCCACATCGGAGCCGACCTCGTCTCCCTCGCCAGCATGCTCCGCATCCCTGTCTACATGCACAACCTCGAAGGCTCCCAAGTCTTCCGCCCTGCCGCATGGACAGCCTTTGGAACAGCGGATGCAGAAGCCGCCGATTTCCGTGCGTGCCAAAACTTCGGCCCGCTTTATCGGTAAGCCTGTAAAATCATTCCAAACGAAAACCAGACGGCAGGAGAGCAACCGCCCTCCTGCCGTTTCATTTCAAGTCGTTCCGACATGAGGAGGGAAGTTTTAAGAGCCGTCTGCCCCCAACTCGCGCTCAGCGTGCAAGAGAGGAGCACGGTCGTCCCGACCGTGAAAGACACTCGCACCCGCAACCTCAGCGATAAACAAACCACGCTTTGCGCCTGCACGGCCGGGACGGCCATGCTCCCCTGAAACGCCGCTTCGCGGCTGAAACTTGGGCCATGCGAGACGATGTCCCTCCCATTTCACTCCTCGCGCGGCAGCGCGCAAACCCTTGGAGGGTCAACCTCCGGCTTGACCCAATCTTGAAGCGCTCCCGCCACCGCGACGCCCCGCTCCCCTCACCCCGCGCTTGCACGACAGGCACGCTCAAAGCCTCACTGAGCGCTTTTGTTTTTGAAAAAAATCGTGAACCCGTTCGAGGCCTATTGTAGCGATTGTTTTGTCGCTCCGTAGCGCATTCTCTACCCATGGACATCATTTCAAAACGAAAGCACGCCGTCTTGTGGAAGCCCGCCGGTGTCGCGCGGACGAATGGAATGCTCATGTCCTCATTTCTCAATGCACGGGAGTTCAAGGTTGGCGACCTGCATTTGCGCTGCTCCCAATGCCATCTTGCTACCGGTCTCTACCGCAAGGGCGCTGGATTTGGTTCGCACAAACATGCCGATATCCAAATCGAAATCCCGTTGCTCGGAAGTTTTCAGTTCGAGTTCGAGAAAACAAAGACCACCCTCAAGCCCGGCCAAGCCCTTGTCATTCCTGCCCTGCTTCCGCACAGTTGGAAAACTCCCACCGGCGGCTTCATGCTTGGCATCCATGTAAGCGTCTCCAACGAACAGGGGGAGGAAACGCCCCTCCCTTTTTGTGTTCAAAAAAAACCGCTCGTTGCACGCTCCGAGGCGATCTCTTTGTTAAGCCGCCAACTGATCGATATTGCTGTATCGGCGAGGAATCTCGGCTTCGCGCAGACACACACCTCCGCGTTGCTTACCGCTCTTGTCACAGGCGTGCTCGATCCCGTCTGCGACTTTCCCCAGGGAATGAACACCGAGGAAAACCTGCAACTTCGAGGCCGCGTGGTCTTCGAACGCGTGCAGTCCTTCATTCAAAACAACCTGACCCACGAGTTGGGCGCCGAGGAGTTGGAGTCCTTGGCTGGTGTCACCTTCCGCCACCTCACCCGCCTTTTTCTCCAACACTGCGGAGAGACCCCGCACCAGCACATCTTGCGCCTCCGGCTCGAACACTCGAAGCGCCTCCTCGTCGAAAATCCCGGCCGTTCCATAAAAAGCATCGCCATAGAATCCGGATTCTCCGCCTCCTCGCATCTCACGATGGCCTTTAAAAAAGAGTTCCAGATCACGCCGACCGCCTTTGCGCTGGGCGTCGGAAAATAGAGGTGGGGGGAGGGGAGTTTTAAGTTTGTAAGTCTCAAGTTTTCAGTTTGGGCCGTCGGGTCGCGGATACCGGGTTTTCACCAACCGCGCGTCAGCGCCATCGTTTACTGAGGGTAGGGTCGCCGCGCCGCCGCTGACCCATCTGCGCGGCAAAGCCGCCATTGCATCCAGAAGAAACGCCGACGGCGCCGGCATCCCTACCCTCGATTACGAAAACACCCCGCGCGGCAGCGCGCCGTCTCGGGGATCACTCCAGCCTCGGGCGTTACAGCATGCGCCCCCGTAGGCTGAGTTCAAAAAAATAACTCCATTCACGCCCCGCGCGATTGTTTTAAAGGCGGCTTCAAAAAACTCTCGAGTATTTCGCGAAGGCGTTTCCCGTTGTTGCGATTACCAGACCTCGGCAGTCGGGGAATCCTCGGCCCGTATGACTGGGCAGAAGAGTTGCATTTTCAGTTTCACTTGGTTCGGTGAATTTAAAAATGTGTAATTCTGCACATTATTCAAACGAATAATTGACATGGTATCACGGTTTGAAATGATTCCTGTCATGAAGCGCGATCTTTATCGGGAACTATGTGAATGGAAAACCTCAGAGCGTCGCAAACCCCTGATATTACGCGGTGCAAGGCAGACGGGTAAGACCCATTTGCTCCGGGAATTTGGGGCGAACGAATACGAGGGTGTCGCGTATTTCAATTTTGAGGAGGACCTGGGGCTGAAAGATTTTTTCCAAGGCAGACTGAAACCGGCCGATCTGATCGAGGCCTTGGGCATTTACCGCAAAGAAGCGATCAAGCCGGGGAGCGACTTGATTATTTTTGATGAAATCCAAGCCTGCAATGAGGCATTAAACTCGCTGAAGTATTTTCAGGAGCAGGCCAACGAATTTCACATAGCCGCTGCGGGTTCCCTGCTTGGGGTCAAGCTGTCGCAACCCATGTCGTTTCCAGTGGGAAAAGTGAATTTTTTGGACCTGAGGCCGATGTCGTTTCCCGAGTTTTTGGATGCGGTGGGCGAGTCGCGCTACCGGAAACTCGTGGAGGAAAAAAGGGATGCCGGGCCTTTTGCACAGCCCTTCCACGAGGATCTGGTTGATTTGTTGAAGCGCTACTATTTTGTGGGAGGAATGCCGGAAGCGGTGGCTTGCTACGCGAAATCCCGCGACCTTTCCGAAGTCCGGGTCATTCAAAAAGAAATCCTGAACGCCTATGTGCTCGATTTCGCCAAGCATGCGCCGACGACCGACATCCCGAAGCTCATGCAGGTGTGGGATTCCATTCCTGCGCAGTTGGCGCGCGAGAACCGGAAATTCCAGTTTACCGCGCTCAAAAAAACCGCACGGGCCCGGGATTATGAAAATGCCATTCTCTGGCTTGAAAACGCCGGGCTCATATTGAGGTGCTTCCTTGTCACCAAGCCGGGACAGCCCCTCTCGGCCTATGCAGACCGGAGTGCGTTCAAGGTATATGCCTTGGATATCGGACTCCTTGGAGCGATGGCCAATATTTTGCCCGACATTCTGGTGAGGGGGCATGACCTCTTTCAGGAGTTCAAGGGTGCCTTCATTGAAAATTATGCCGCTCAAACATTGTGCGCGATCGCAAGCGGCGGCCTTTACTACTGGAAAAATGAATCCGCCACGGCCGAGGTTGACTTTCTCTGGCAGTCTGCCCTTGGAGACATCCTGCCGCTCGAGGTCAAAGCCGGCATCAATTCCAAAAGCAAAAGCCTGCGAACCTACGATGAAAAATTCGCCCCCGATCAACTTCTGCGCAGCACTCTGCTCAACCTCCGCAGGGACGGAAAAATCCTCAACATTCCGCTCTATGCCCTGTGGGCTATAGGCAGCTTGTCTCCTAGGGCCTTGTCCGCAAACAAAAGCACTCCAAACAGCAAGCAGTAAAGTCAAAGAAATCCTCCTATGGGCACGCCGCGCGGCAGCGCGTAAATTCTTGGAGGGTCGACCTCCGGCTTGACCCATTTGCGCGGCAACGCCGCCATCGCATCAAGCAGGAACGCTGATTCTCTCCGGCCCAGGGCCCTATGAGCCAGAGGCGCGGCTAAAAAATGGGCCATGCGAGGACGATGGACCCTCCCAAGCTACGAAACGCGCTGCTGCGCGGGTTCTGTAGCGGCTGTCTATGACTGCCGAATCGGACGACCCCCGGCGCTCACAGAGACGCCGCCACAGCAATCGCGCGGCAGCGCGCCACTCCATATAAAAAATGATTTTGCTATCCATGATTTTGTCAAACAACCTCCGGCGCTCATAGAGACGCCGCTACAGAACCCGCACGGCGCCACTTGCAACTTGTCAAAATCGTCACATTCCACTCATTGATGCGATAAGGCCCTTTTCCGAATCCTGCCGCCATGCCCTCTCACAAGGCCACGATCCACCAACCCCACGACAAACTTGTAAAATCGACCTTCTCGGACCCCGACAACGCGCGCGCCTTTCTGCAAGCTAACCTCCCGCGCAAGCTCGCCCGCCGCATCGATTGGAGCACGCTGAGTCTGGCGAGCGGCAGTTTCATCGACCCCGAGTTTGCCGCCACCTCGAGCGACCTCCTTTTCACCGCGAAAATCGACGGCCAACCCGCCTTCCTCTACATCCTTTTCGAGCATCAAAACCAGGAAGACCCGCTCATCGGCCTGCGACTGCTCACCTACATGGTCCGCATCTGGAGCGACCACCTCCGCGACGATCCCGGTGCCACGAAACTCCCGCCCATCCTGCCGCTCGTCCTCGCGCAGGATAACAAACCCTGGAAAAGTTCCACCCGCTTCGCTGACCTCATCGACATTCCCGAAGGGGCAGGGGAGGAGTTGAAAAAACACATCCCCGACTTTGAATTCCAGCTCGTGGAGTTGTTCCGCATGCCGTATAATAAAATCCTCGGCACGCCGATGGGGATTCTCACGCTGCGAGCACTCAAAGCCGAAAAGCTCCAAGCCCTGCTGGACGACACGGTCTGGGACGAATCGCTATTGGTCCAGTTGTCCCCTGCGTGCTTCGAAATGCTGATGCGCTACATCCTGGACCGCGACCTTGACAAGCCCGCCTTTCGTCGGAAACTAAAAACTCTGCACAACCCAAAACTGAGCAAAAACGCCATGTCACTCGCCGAACAATTCCGCCAAGAAGGTCGCCAAGAAGGTCGCCAGGAGGGTTTGATCCTCTCCAAGCAACAAGACATCCTCGAAGCGTTGGAAATCCGTTTCGAACGAGTCCCTGAAGGCCTGCGCGAGGAAATCGAGTCGATCGCCGACAGCAAAAAACTCACCCGCCTCCACCGCGCTGCCATCACCAGTGCCGACCTCGAATCCTTTGCGGCCGAACTTTAAGCTCCGCGCGGCAGCGCGCTCGTGCACACAAGGTAGGGTCGGCGCGCCGCCGCTGACCCATCTGCGCGGCAACGCCTCCATCGCATCAAGCAGGAACGCTGCTTCGTAGCTGAAATTTGGGACGCCAATGGCCTGGCGGTCCCAGGGATTACGAGGACGCCGCTTTGCGGCTGAAAAATCGGTCATGCGAGGACGATGAACCCTCCCAAGTTTTTCGAATCGCGCTACCGCGCGAAAGAGGGGAGCATGGTCGTCCCGACCGTGTAAGCCACTCCCGTGGCAACCTCCTCGATGATCAAGCCCAGCCTTGCGCGTAGGCGGAATCCCCATTGTTCCCTAAAATGTCCGTTTTCTTAAACAGATGTCCGTTTTCTTAATCAAGTTGGGCTTTGTTTGAGGGACTGGGGCGAGTAAAAGAGGAGCTATGGAAGTTTCCTCACCTCTCGAAAAAATTGATAGCCGTCATGCTGCAAAAGGAGTCCGGTTGCCGCTCCAGCCTGGTTATGCGGATCAGCCTTATGTCGTCATACTCAAGGATGGTTCGTGGCTGTGTGTGGTGACGAGTGCGGTTGGTCATGAGGGGGATTCATCCCAAGGGGTTTTTGCGCTGCGCTCGTCGGATCAGGGAAAAACATGGAGTGCGCCGGTGAAGTTGGAGCCGGCAGGGTCGCCTGAGAACTCCTACGCCGTGGCACTCGTGACGCCGGGCGGGCGGGTTTATTGTTTCTACAATTTCAACACGGACAATGTGCGTGAGGTGAAGACCGAGGATGGCGGTGCTTTCGAGCGTGTGGATTCGCTTGGCGACTATGTGTTCCGCTACTCGGATGATGGTGGCCTGACTTGGTCGGCCAAGCGGCATACGATCCCTGTGCGCGAGTTCGCCTGCGACCGCAACAATGTCTACGGCGGCAAAGTCCGGTTTTTTTGGAATGTCGGCCGTCCCTGTGTTCGAGCGAATGGCGAAGT
>JBIKUM010000132.1:0-7986 GCA_044347585.1 Terrimicrobiaceae bacterium | reverse complement strand
TTTTGATGGGCTTCTGCAAATTTGGCAGCGAGCGCGGGGCGTTCCTCCAGAAAGCCAACGCGACCGGCAAGCACGGTCGTAAGGGCCTTGGGATCGGAGTGGAAAATCCGGCCATCCGCTTCATTGATGAGGCGGGTGACCCAAGGTTCCACCGTCCAGGCTGCATCAAGTTTTTTTTGCGTGAAAAGCTGGAGCATGTCGGGATTGGCGGTCGGGATGACGCGGGCATCTCCGCCGACGAGCGTGACTTTGATTCCTTGATTGAGCAGCCAAGCCCGGCATTCGACATCTTGGGTGTTTCCGAGTTGCGGTGTCGCAATGGTTTTTCCTCTGAGGTCATCTACCGAGGTGATTTCGCTACCGCGCACCACGAGCGCTTCGCCACCGCGCATGGAGCCGGCCATGACGCGAACTTCCTTGCCGTTGGCGCGGGCGTGGGCATTTACCACAGGGCTTGGTCCCACATAAGTCATGTCGATTGCTTTGGTAAAGAAAGCCTCCATCGCTGAAGGGCCGGCATTGTAAATCGACCACTCCAATTTGACGGGTTCCCCGAGGCGGGATTCGAACCAGCCCTTGCCTTCGCGCGACATGTTTGAGGCCACGAGTGCCTGAGCGTGAGTGATATTTGGAAAAAATCCCACGCGAACAACCTGCTCGGCGTGTGCTATGGCAAACGGGGCGGCAACGAGCAGAACAAGGCAGGTTTTAAAAAGTTGATCGATAAAATCAACTAATCCACCCATCCGGCGGTCTCTGCTTCGGCGTTGTTTCTGAAAAACTCCCATCGCGCGGAAGCTTCTCCGGAAATCCGGGAGAGTCAACGAAAGACTCCGGCTTGGCAGACGGCGGGAATTGGGGCAGGTTGCTTGCCTATGGGAAAGCGCGTCTTGATTTTATCCGCCTCTGTGGGGTCCGGGCATGTGAAGGCGGCCGATGCCCTTGCACGCGCCATGCGGGCCAGAAGTGATGTGGACGAGGTCCTCTCGGATGACTCGCTCGACCACACGAATGTCCTTCACAAGCAGTTCTACTCCACGCTCTATAAAAAACTCTCCGCCATGCTGCCGGAGTTTCTGGGCTGGTGGTATGAGACGAGTGACGACCCGTGGGTTGCCGACAAGGGGCGCTTGTTGATCGATTTGCCTCAGGCCTTGCCGCTCATCAACCTGGTGCGGGAATTCAAGCCGGATGTCATTCTCTGCACGCATTTCATGCCGGCCGGTGTCATCTCCTGGCTTATTGCCAACGGGAAACTCGATGCGCGGTTGGGGGTGGTGATCACGGATTTTCATTTCCATGCTTTTTGGATTACGCGGGCTTTCAATTGGTATTTCGTGGCTCAGGAGGACGATAAAATCCACATGGAGGCGCTCGGCCTTCCTGCCGACCGGATCGAGGTGACTGGCATTCCCGTGGAGCCCGAGTTTGGAGCGCCTGTGGATGCGAACGCCGTGCTGGAGCGGCATGGATTGCAGCCCGGAAGGCCGACTCTCCTCGTTGCCGGTGGGGCGCTGGGCATGAGTCCGGCGACGGCTGTTGTGAGGCAGTTGCTGCAGTTGGACAGGGATTTTCAAGCCATCATCGTCTGCGGAAAAAATGAGGAAATGCTGAACGAGATTGTGGATTTGTTGAAAGACCGGCCGGCGGATTTCAGAGTTTTTGGCTACACAAAGGAGATGTCGGATTTCATGTCTGTGGCCTCGATTTTGCTCAGCAAGCCGGGTGGCATGACGACCGCCGAAGCTGTGGCTTGCGGCCTGCCAATGATGATTCTGGATCCGATTGGCGGCCAGGAGGAGCGCAACGCCGATGTTCTTCTCGAAGCGGGTGCCGCCGTGAAATGCACGGAGGTCACTCTCGTCGCGCACAAGCTTCGCCGCTTGCTGGATGATCCCGAGCGGCTCAGGCAAATGTCCCGAAATGCGCGCAGCCTCGGCCACCCGAATGCGGCCGCAGAAATAAGCCGCATCGTTCTGGAGGAGCCGGACAGGCGTCCTGTGGTCATTTCAAAACTTCGCGAGAAGGCCCTGCGCAAACGCATCGCCGCCGCAGGATAGGGGAGTCTCTATATGAATCATTCCACACCATTTTTAATCGGGGTCGCCACTTCGGGATATCAAAGCGAAGGCGGATACAACGGGCCCGGCGAGCCGCAGAACAATTGGGGCGCCTGCGAGAAGTCGGGCCGGGTCGATCGCACCGGGCGCGCGGTGGATTTCTGGAACAGGTATCGAGGTGACTTCGACTTGGCCCGTGGGATGGGGCTCAATGCGTTTCGGTTGAGTATCGAGTGGACGCGCGTGCAGCCGTCTTTCACGAACTCACCTGGTCCTGCGCCGGCTTTTGACGGAGCGGCAGTGGATGCCTACGCGGACCGCGTGGCTGCCTGTCGCGAAGCGGGCATGGAGCCTGTGGTCACGCTGCAGCATTTCACTCACCCGGCCTGGCTGGGAGTTGATGCCTGGCTGGACGACGGAACGCCTGGGGCTTTTCAAAAATTCGTTCAATTTACGATCGAGCGGCTTAACCAAAGACTCTGCGACCACTTTGGCCAACCGCCTGTGCGGTGGTATGTCACACTCAACGAGCCAAACATGCTCGTTTTGAACACCTATCTGAACCGCCATTTTCCGGGTGGGCCGGAGGCAGGAATCCCTGTCGGCCTGCGCGCCTACAACCGCATGCTGGCCGCTCATGTGAGAGCCTACAATGCGATTCACGATTTGTATGAGTCGCGTGGATGGCTCAAGCCGATGGTCTCGATGAACACCTTTTGCAGCGATGTCTATTGGTCGGAAAACATGCTCCTCGACCTGCTGTGCCTCCGGCAAAACGGCATCAAACCCGCCGAAGCGGCGGATTATTTTCGCTCTCGAGCGGAGGCGCTCTCGCGGCACTTCACCCATATCGCGCTCCAACGCCGCACGGACCTCGCCGCCATGGCAGGGGCCGGCCTGCACCGGTTGGCCAACTACTTTGCCTCGCGTGCGGCCACATCCGAGGCGTTTGAATTTTTCTTCACCGAGGCCGAACGCGCGCCAAGGGCCCGCGCGTTGGATTACCTAGGGCTCGATTATTACGACCCCTTTGTGAGCCATGCATTGCGGGCACCGGATTTTTCAGACCTTGAATTCAAAAGCTGGAGCATCTCCGCCCACATGCTCGATGTGCTCGCCTGCAAGTGGTGGGATTGGCATTTCCTGCCCGAGGGCATGACCGCCTTCTGCCAGTATTACGCCAGCGCCTTCCCAGGAATGGCCATTCTCATCGCAGAAAATGGCATGGCCCTGCGCAGTCGAATCGATGATTCCGGAGGCGAACCTCGCCGCGACAAGATAACCCGCAGCGCCTACCTCGAAGCCCACCTTCTCGAAGTGCGGCGCATGCTCGACGCCGGCGTGCCTGTGGTTGGGTATCTCCACTGGTCACTCACCGATAACTACGAGTGGGGCTCCTTCAGCCCCCGCTTTGGGCTTTATCGCATCGATTTCCAACGCGATTTGGCGCGTTTGGAAGTAGACCATCTGGGCGACAGGCCCTCTCAAACCTACGCCAGACTCGTGCGGGAGATGGGGCTTAACTCGCTCAGGGTCAATATTCCGTAGCTGATCGCCTATTTTCTGATCGCACTCCGTAAAACTTCACGGCAATACTTGGCATCCCGATTGCTTTAATCATCCCGCCGCAAGGGAAGATGGGAAAAACGAAAAAAAAGCTACACCAGACGGCCTGGTCTGCTCAAAAAAATACACCTAACAAAAATGGCTAAATACAAACTCGAATACATCTGGCTCGACGGATACGAGCCGGTGGCAAACCTCCGCAGCAAAACCCAAATCAAGGAATTCGCCAGCTTTCCCAAGCTTGAGGAACTCCCTTTGTGGGGCTTTGACGGCAGCTCCACCCGCCAGGCTCCCGGCGGCAGCTCCGATTGCGTTCTGAAACCTGTGGCGGTTTTCCCGGACTCCACCCGCAAGAACGGTGCTCTGGTTATGTGCGAAGTTATGATGCCCGATGGCACGCCGCATATCTCAAATTCCCGTGCGACCATTTTGGATGATCCCGAGGCATGGTTCGGATTCGAGCAAGAATATTTTCTTTATCAAAATGGCCGTCCTCTCGGCTTCCCAGCTGAAGGTTTCCCTGCTCCTCAAGGTCTCTATTACACCGGCGTGGGCTACAACGCGGTCGGCGACATCGCCCGCGATATCGTCGAGCAGCACCTCGACATCTGCCTCGATGCTGGCATCAACCACGAAGGCATCAATGCCGAGGTCGCCAAGGGCCAGTGGGAATTCCAAATCTTCGGCAAAGGCTCCAAGCGCGCCGCTGACGAAGTCTGGATCGCCCGCTATATCCTCGTGCGCCTCTGCGAGCAATATGGCGTGGATGTGAACTTCCATTGCAAACCGCTTGGCAAGGACTTCGACTGGAATGGTTCGGGAATGCACTCAAACTTCTCCACCAAGCACATGCGTGAAGTCGGTGGTAAGGAATACTTCGAGAAGCTCATGGCGGCCTTCGATAAATACAAAAACGAGCATGTCGCCGTTTACGGGCCGGATAACCATCTGCGCCTCACTGGTCTCCACGAGACCCAGTCCATCGACAAATTCAGCTACGGCTTGGCTGACCGCGGTGCATCGATCCGTATGCCGCACAGCTTCGTCAATAACGGCTACAAAGGCTACCTCGAAGACCGTCGTCCAAATTCCCAAGGCGACCCTTACAAAATCGCCAGCCGCATCCTTCAGACGATTGCCACGGTTCCGACCAAGTAATCGATTCAAGGATTCAGTGAATCAAACAAAGAACGCCGCTTGTGCAAACGGGCGGCGTTTTCTTTTGTCGCCGCCCCCGGTTTTAAAAATTTTGAGGCTTTGCATTTGCAAGTCTCCGTAAGAGCCTCTCCGCTTTCGATGGAAAAACTCAACGCCTTCTTCTGGAGTCCTAAGTCCGATACCTACGCCAAGCGGATCTGGTTGCTCTTTTTTGCCATAGTAGCGGTATTGGCCTTTTTCCAGCCGGCCCAGCGCAACATCACGCACCATTACAGCCGCGCAGCCCATAATTGGTGGAGTTCCGAAAACATGTATTCGCTGAAAGGCCAAGGTTTTCTTTATTTTCCACAGTCGGTCCTGATTTACACACCATTTGCCTGGCAGGAATTTCCTAAGGATCTCAAGAAGTTTAATAAGCAGCCCTTGAGTGAAACGCTTCTGCCGACCCTGATGCTCCGCCTCGGCGAGGTTTTTTACCGCGCGTTTTCTCTGGGGCTTTTCGGCTGGGCGATTTGGCGCATGTGTCGATCCTTTCGCGCCGATGCCACTGTGGCGAGTTTGTTTTGTTTGGTGACCGTCTTGGCATTGCCAGCATCGCTCACTGCGGGAAGAAATGGTCAATTCAACATGATCCTATCGGCGTCGATGATTTTAGCGGCTCTTGCTGTCTCGGAAAAACGATGGTGGCCGGCTACGGCTTGGCTGATTTTCGGAGTTATCGCCAAGCCCCTAGGGCTCGTTCCGCTCTTGCTGCTCGGTGCACTCTATCGTCCTCTGTGGTGGAGACTCCCGGTTGGAATTCTCGTTTTTGCAGGTCTGTCCTTCGTTCATTACGATCCGAACTATGTTTTGAACCAATGGCACATGTGCATTAAACAGGTCACTGTTGCCAGCATTCCTCCAGGCAATAACTTCGACGACATCGCAGCCATGTTTCGCACATTCGGCTTCGATTTGCCTGATAAACAATGGTTCCCCGTGCGGGCTGTCTTCGCTTTTGTGACGCTCGGGTTGGCCTGGCGGCTGAAAAAAATCTACTCGGCCGCGCTGGCCCCCTTTCTGGTGACTGCCCTCTCCGCCGCTTATCTCATGGCCTTTAACCCCCGCACGGAAACAGTATCCTACATCATTCTTTCCCCCTATGTGGCGCTCTTTGCTGCGATTCTTTTTCGCGAAAAAGCAGTGACTCCTGTCGTCTGGATTTTGGTCTTTTTGTGCATAGGGCTTGGTTCTGACTGCTATGGAGATATTTACAAATTGACGCGTATCTGGTTCAAACCCCTTCTTGCTTTGGTGTTTTTCGCCATTCTTGGCATGTGGGCCTTCAGAAAATCTCGCCCATTGGAATTAGTAGGAAGGATTTGATCAAAGTTCCTCAAAAAAAGGTTTGAATATTGTCTTTCATCCGACACTCTTCGAACAATAATCCTTTCCGGTCCAACTATCTTCCATGTCTTTCCGAGTCGTCACATTCAATATGCAAAACGGCCAGCCTTGGTTAGAAAACGATCCGTTTCCCTCAGTGGTAAATGTGGACGGAGTCGCGACTTTTCTCAAAGGCTTGAATCCCGACATCATATGTCTCCAGGAGGTCGAGCGCGGTCATGATGGGGGCATGCAGGTCGATCCGCCGCCTCATTACATGCGGCTCAAGGAACTTCTCACCGGTTATGATTCCGTCTTTTCCTATCCTTTGAAAAATGACACCGAGTTGCCCTTTGGTTTGGGCTTGGCCGTTTTCTCACGCACGAAGTTGACGGATTTTCATAAGACCGATCTCCCGTCGGCGCAGTTGGAATTTGTCTTCGAAGGCAAAAAACGTCGCACCTCTTCACGGCTTCTGCTTGAGGTCTCCACGACATTAGAGGGGCGCACTTTGAGAATTCTCAACACCCATCTTCAGGCCTTTTTTATGATCGGAGATTCGAGTGATGCGCATCCCGAGCAGCGATCCATCGTCGAATCAAGGCTGCGTGCGGTCGGAGGCGAACCGCTGATTCTCGCGGGGGATATGAACTCCGCTCCTGGCGAGTCAATCGTGCGCCAATTTGAGAATGCAGGATTCCGCACAGTGCAAAATGAGGAAATCACCTGGCGCCGCATGCCATTTGTGACGGATCACTTGTTTTTCAATGCCCCGCTGCGCCCCGTTTCCCATAAGGTTGAGAAGACAGATGTTTCGGATCATCACGCCGTGGTAGCCGATTTTGAGTTTCTCTAAATCTCGCCTCCATGCGCAGGCGGGCAGCTTGGCGCTCTAAGCCTCCTTGTAGTGGAGGCTCAGCACCCGCAGGGCGTTCGGGTCTTTTTCGGCTGTGAAGAGATAGAGCCGGAGCGCGATGCTTCCTTGCATCCATTGATATCCCACCAGCGTCTGCAGCACATCACCCTCGCGGTTGCGTGAGCGGGTGAGCAGGCGGCCGATACCGTATTTGGAATCCACATTGCGGCGCACCTCCTCGAAGAAGAGATCGTATCTCGGCGAGTCCCACGAACTGTCCCCAAAGTGAAGCTCGATCTCGTTCAGCATATCGTTCCGGAAATAAAACAAGGCGCGCTGAAGCTGCTTCTGCGGGATGCCCTCCACGACATAAACCGTCCGTCCGTCGACGACCTTGCGCTCTGTGATTTTTGCTTTGATCCCCACCAGGCTTTGCTCCACGCGTGTAGGGGATTCGCCCCACTGGAAGTTGAACGGCACGCGCATTTGCTGCTGCGCAAATCCGAGCGGTGAAAAACAAATCGCCGCCAGCAGAATCAGGATGCATCTCGAAAGTCTCATCTCCTTTCAACTTCCCGATTACAGCCCCCGCCGTCAACCATCTCGAAAAAAATACTCTCAAATACTATTTGCCAAGCTCTGAAAAAAGGCGAATAAGGGCATTGCAGATTTGATCAGGATTTGGTGGACATCCCGGAGAGAAAACTCCCCGGGCAGTTTGAAACCCGGCAGTCGGGAACAGGCCTCGATCTCTAATGCGTTAAATATAGTAAATACCATGGGTAATAAACTCTACGTCGGCAACCTGTCCTTCAACACGACAGAGATCGCCATTCAGGACCTGTTCTCGCAGTGCGGTGCGGTTTCCGAAGTCATGCTAATGCAAGATAAATTCACTGGCCGCTCCCGCGGATTCGCCTTCGTCACGATGGCATCCGATTCCGAGGCTCAAGCAGCTGTTGAGCAACTCCACGGCAAAGA
>JBIKUM010000214.1:0-5355 GCA_044347585.1 Terrimicrobiaceae bacterium | reverse complement strand
TCGCGGCTGAAGTTTGGGCCAGGCGAGGACGCTGACCCTCCCGGTTTTACGATTCGCGCGGCAGCGCGTCGACTTTTGGAGGGTCAACCTTTGCCCCTGCTCGCTGCGCCCTTCGGGCCATCTGCGATGTGCTTCCTCCGCCGCGCCCGCGGCTTCGGTTGGCTTGACCCAAGACTGAATCGCTCCGCCACCACGCCGTCCCGTTCCCATAACGACGAGCTTGAGAGGGGGGAACGGTCGTCTCGACCGTGAAGACACCTGCTTCGCAATCTCAGCGACCACCGAACGCCGCTTCGCGGCTGAAGTTTGGGTCAGGCGAGGACGCTGACCTTCCCGGATTTACGCCGTTGCCTTGTCGAGGGCGTGGTAGGCGGCGCCGAGGAGGGCGGCTTGGTCGTTCAGGATGACCAGCACGGGCATGTTTTCCATCACGGAGGAGAGGCGGCCTTTGTCGTTAAAGGCGTGGAGGAAGGCGACGCTCTGGATGTGGCTCAGGAGTTTGGCCGGGATGCCGCCGCCGAGGAAGACTCCTCCGGTGGACATCGTTTTCAGCGCCATGTTTGAGGCTTCGGCGCCGAGGCAGTTGACGAAGATGTCGATGGTTTTGGCGCACATCGTGCATTCGCCCGAGTTGGCATACTTGGAGATGACCACGCCTGCGTCGGTGTTTTTCATTTCCTCGGCGACGGCAGGGAGTTCCACGCCACGGCCTGTGTCGCGGAGGAATTTGTAGATGTTTTCGATGCCCATGCCGGAGGCGACACGCTCGGCGCTGACATGGCCGAATTGCTTGATGAGGTATTGCAGGAGGGCGATTTCGAGTTCGTTCCTCGGCGCAAAGTCGGCATGGCCGCCCTCGCAGGCCCAGACATGGTGTTTTCGGCCGTCCCAGTAAAGCCCCGCCTGGCCGAGGCCGGTGCCGGGTGAGACAACGCAGCGGTTGCCTTTGGAGTTGGGAGAGCCTTTTTGGACGACGGCGAAGTCGCTGGCCTTGAGGTGCGCGATCCCGTGAGCATTGGCTTCGAGGTCGTTCAGCACCATCACATGGGGGATTCCAAATTCCCCGGCGATCTCGGCGGCATCGACTCCCCATGTGAGATTGGTCGGCTTGGCGCGTCCCTCGCTCACGACTCCTGGAATGCCGAACCCCGCTGCCAGCACAGGTGGCGCGTCATGTCCCAGAAACTCGCGGATCATAGCGTTCAGGCCTGGATAGCCTGTGCTCGGGAAGCGTTGTTCCCGCAGGATGGAGAGGGAATTTCCCGCGACGCCGAAGAGGGCGAGGTTGGTCTTCGTGCCGCCGATGTCGCCAGCTAGGATGAGGTGCTGCTGGGTTGGCATTATTTTTGAAGCTGGTAGTGGTGCCAGGAGTGGCCGGATTTTTCGATGAGTCGATCCGAGGCTTCGGGGCCCCATGTGCCGGCGGCGTAGTTCGGGAAGTCTCGCGGGTGCAGGGCCTGCCAGACATCCAGGATGGGATTCACAATGCGCCAGGAGGCATCCACGCTGTCGTAGCGGTGGAAGAGCGTCATGTCGCCGATCATGCAATCGTAGAGAAGTGTCTCGTAGCCTGTGGCGGCGGTGGATTCGCCGAATTCCTTGTAGCTGAAATCGAGCGGCACATTGGCGATCGAGATGCCGGGCCCGGGGCGCTTGGCGTGGATATCCATCGTGATGCCTTCATCGGGCTGCACATGGATGACGAGGCGGTTTGGCATAATGTTTTCCTCGACGCCTTTTCCAAAGAGCAGGAGAGGGGTGCGCTTGAAGCCGATCACGATCTGCGTCGTGCGGGCTGCAAGGCGCTTGCCGCTGCGGATGAAGAACGGCACATCGGCTCGGTGTTCGACTGGGGATTCACATTCGGCTCGGTGCGGTATGCGGGGACATTTTTTCCGCCGATGATGCCGGCGCCGTATTGGCCTCGGACCGTGTTGGCGAGGACTTCCTCGGGCTCCATCGGGCGGATGGCCTCGAGCACTTTCACCTTTTCGTTGCGCACGCTGTCGCCGGAGATCGAGGTGGGAGGCTCCATGGCCACGAGCGAAAGCACGGAGAGGATGTGGTTTTGCACCATGTCGCGCGTCACGCCGGAGTGGTCATAGTAGCCGCCGCGTAGTTCCACGCCGAGCTCCTCGGCGACGGTGATCTGCACATAGTCGATGTAGCGGCGGTTCCAGATCGGCTCGAAGACGCTGTTTCCAAAACGGAAGACCATGATGTTTTGCACGGTCTCTTTGCCGAGGTAGTGGTCGATGCGGTAAATCTGCGACTCGGCAACATGCTTGGTGAGGTCTGCATTCAGGTCGCGGGCGCTTTGCAGGTCGTGGCCGAAGGGTTTTTCAATAATGACGCGGCGCCAGGCATCGGGCTTTTCCTCGGTGAGACCTGCGTTTCCAAGCTGCTCGACGACTTTGCCGAAGAAGGTCGGAGCGATGGCGAGGTAGAAAAGAACATTGCCAGGCAGGTTCCAGGTTTTTTGGACTTCCTGGATTTTCGTGCCGAGATGCTGGAAGGTGTCGGGATTGTTAAAGTCTCCGGAGAGGTAATAGCTTCGCTTGGAAAAATCGTCCCACTCGGCGGGATCGACCGGACGGGTCGCAAATTGGTTGATGTCCGAGGTGATCTGCGTGCGGAAAAGCTCGTCATTGCTGTCGCTCACCGCCACGCCGATCACGGCAAAATTCTCAGGCAGAAGCTTGAGGGCTTTGAGATTGTAGAGCGCAGGCAGGAGCTTGCGTTTCGTGAGGTCGCCAGAGGCGCCGAAGATGACGATGGTGCAGGGGTCGCCGGGGCATTCATGGCCGGTCAAAGGTTTGGTGGACATACGCAATCACCCGTATCGGAGGAACCTCCGCTCGACAAGACATCCGTGCGATTGTGCTGTAGCGGCGGTCTGCGACCGCCGATCGGCGCCGCTACAAATTAACTCGGTTCGCAAGCCGCCGCGCTGGCGAGCCACTCGGCGTTGGCTTTTTCCAAGGCGTCACCCACATTGGCGAGTTCGCGATTGATGCGCATCGCAAGGGCTGGGTCGTCATGGGTGGCTTTGTCTTCCATTCTGGCCGTGAGTTCCCTCTGACGGGCTTCGAGTGTTTGGATTTCGGTCTCGAGTTCCGCTACCCGCCGTTCGAGGGCTCGGCGCTGGGCGGCCTCGGCTTTACGGGCTTCGGCTTCAGCGCGGCGCTGGGCTTTGATTTCCTTAAGCCCCATTTTGGGCTGCGCGGAGGCTTGGGCTGCGGTGTCCTCGGGTTGGAAATTGCCGAGTGAGGCGACCGTGCCCGCTCTCACACTGCCGCCCGCGCGGGACTTCTCGCGGAAGTAATCGTAATCTCCCGCATACGGCGTGAGCTTGCCTGCCTGCACATGGGTGACCGATGTCGCAATGGCTCGAATGAAATGCACATCGTGGCTGACGAAATAGATCGTGCCCTCGTAGGGCTGAAGCGCCCGGATGAGCGCATCGATGCTCGGCATGTCGAGGTGTGTCGTGGGCTCGTCGAGCAGCAGGAAATTCGGAGGGTCCAGCAGCAGCTTCACAAGTGCCACGCGGCTTTTTTCTCCACCGCTGAGCACGCCGATCGGCTTGAAGACATCATCCCCGCGAAACAAAAACGCGCCGAGCACAGTGCGGGCGGCTTGTTCGGGGACCGGACGGGCGATGGACTGCACCTCGTCGAGCACAGAGCGTTTGGTGTTGAGCCCCTCGGTGCGGTGCTGCGCGAAGTAGCCGATGCTGCAGTTGTGGCCCAGTGTGCGTGTGCCGGCCTGAAGTTCCAATTGGCCCGCGAGGATTTTCAACAAAGTGGACTTGCCTGCGCCGTTCGGCCCGACCAGCACGGTGCGCTGGCCTTTTTCGACTTCCAGATTCAGATCCTCGTAGATCACTTTCTCGCCATAGGCTTGGCGTATGCCCTCAAGGGTAATCACGCGCTGGCCGCCCCGGGGAGGCTGTGGAAAACGGAAATTCACCGTCGGCTCATCCGACTCGGGTGCCTCGATGCGCTCCATGCGGGCGAGCTGTTTGATGCGGTCTTGCGCCTGCGCCGCCTTGCTGGCCTTTGCGCGGAAGCGATTGATGAAATCCTCCAGGTGCGCGATTTCCTTTTGCTGGTTGCGGTAGGCGGCGAGTTGCTGCTCGTCGCGGGCCTTTTTCTGATCCAGGCAGGCGTCGTAGTTTCCGTGATAGCGGATGAGTTTGCGGTGACGGATTTCCACAATGCCACGGCAGATGAGATTCAGAAATTCGCGGTCGTGAGAAATCGTCAGAATGGCTCCGGGATAGCCCACCAGATGGTTCTGAAACCAGCCGAGTGTTTCAAGATCCAGGTGGTTCGTCGGCTCGTCCAGCAAAAGCAAATCCGGCTCCTCGACCAACAAGCGCGCGAGATGCGCCCGCATGATCCACCCGCCGCTCAGCTCCCGCAGCGGACGATGGAAATCCCCCTCGCGGAAGGCCAGTCCCGCCAAAATCCGCTTCGCCATGGCCTCCGCCCGGCCATCCGCCTCGTGGCCCGCAGCCAACTCCATCACCGTATCGTCACTCACCGCCGCCGTCTCCTGCGGGAGGAAACCCACACGCGTCCCGCGCTGCAGCGTCACCTGCCCCTCGTCCGGTTCATCATGCCGCAGCAGCAGCGAGAAGAGAGTCGATTTGCCAGCGCCATTCGGACCAATAAGCCCGATACGATCGCCCGCGTTCACCTGCAGCGCCGCGTCCTCGAAAAGAACCCGCCCGCCAAAAGATTTGGTCACCTGTGAAAGAGTCAGCATCCGTTTTTAGAAAAGCCCAGCAGGGTGGCGAAGCGAACCCCTGCCGTCCAACGCAAATTTAAAAATTCCAATCCAAAACTATGAAATAATCAGAGCACATTTTCGGAGAGGCTTCCCTCAATATGCAGGAATTTTAGATGTCTTCTCTTTTTTAAAAGTTTAATCCTGTGTAGGTGTTTGTCTTTCGACGATGCGATTTCTTCTCACACATCCCAATTTTCCTTCGCAACTCCGCTCTGTAGCCCAAGTGCTGGCGGCGAACCCCAATAATGAGGTCCGGTTCCTGACCAATACCCACAACGGGGAGATCGCGGGCGTCAAAAAGATCATTTACAAACCTAAGCGCGATCCAGCGCCTCAGACGCATCATTATCTGCGCGGCTACGAGCAGGCGATTTTGCATGGGCAGGCAGCTTATATGGCTTGTATGGAAGCCAAAAATCAAGGCTTCGTGCCGGATTTGATTTTTGGTCATGCGGGGTGGGGGCCGACGCTGTTTTTAAAGGATGCTTTTCCGCGCACGCCAATGGGGCTGAATTTTGAATGGTTCTACCACGCCCATGGGACGGATTGCGATTTTGA
>JBIKUM010000003.1:0-22688 GCA_044347585.1 Terrimicrobiaceae bacterium | reverse complement strand
CACGAAGAATGCGACGCTGCTGGCAGATTTGGCGGCGTGTGATGGAGGCGTCTGCGCGACGCGTTTCCAGTATGAGCAATTTCCTGTGCACCTCCGCTCGAATCTCGTGATCGGGCATGAGGGCATCGATACGAATTTCTTCAAGCCGAATCCGGGTGGAAAATTGGTTCTGGCGAATGGCAAGCTCGACCTCTCCGGGGTGGATGAAATTGTGACTTACGCCACCCGCGGCATGGAGCCGTATCGGGGCTTCCCGCAGTTCATCGAGGCGGCGCACCTGCTTCAGAAAGCCAGGCCAAATGCGCATGTGGTGATCGCGGGTGACAACCGTGTCGCTTACGGGAAGCAGGCTCCAAACGGGAAGACATGGAAAGATCTCTACATGGAAAAATTCCCGCTCGATCCGGCGCGCACGCATTTTGTGGGGTCGCTGCCCTACGGGGAGTATGTGAAACTCCTGCAATGCACGAAGGCGCACATCTACCTAACTCGGCCCTTTGTGCTTTCCTGGTCGATGCTAGAGGCGATGTCCTGTGGCGCGCTGGTTGTGGGCTCGAATACCCCGCCGGTGCAGGAGGTGATCACGGATGGTATCAATGGGCTCATGGTGGACTTTTTCAAGCCGGACCAACTTGCCGCCGCGCTCGACCGCGTGCTGGCGAAGCCTCGCGAGTTTGACCAGATGCGGGAAAAAGCCCGCCAGACCGTTGTTGCAAAATATGACATGACATCCTGCCTGCGCCAAAAACTGGCTTGGCTATCCGGCCTGATGAATGCCCGGAGGTAGAATTGACCGCAGATTGCACAGAGCCCCAATAGTTTTGAGGATCAGAGATGAAAGTTTTTGAAACTGTGTGCCCCAGTTTTCCCTCCGAGTCCTCCGAGTCCTCCGTGTTCTCCGTGTTCTCCGTGTTCTCCGTGTTCTCCGTGGTTAAAATAAGATGAAAGTTCTCGTCACCATTCCGCATTTTCACAATCCGAAGGGTGGGGGGGCTTATGGATCCACCGGCTCGGAGAGCGGGCGGCGGGCGGAGGCACTTTCGCGGAGTATTGCCGGGCTGCATGAGAGTCTCGGGCCGCGTCAGGCTTTTCTTTACTGCTTGCATGAGCCTGTTCCGGGGCGGGGGAATGGCCGACTCCTGAAAGTGAACAACCAGGCGGCGGACGCGCTGGATATCGCCGTTTGCACAGTCGGCGATTCACATTTGGTCAATAGCCTCTCGGTGCCCAGCGGCATGTTTCATCATCAACCGGTGAAGTCCGATCCCATGATGATCGGTTTTGCGTGTCAGCAGGTGCTCAAGGCGCATCTAGGGAAATATGATTTCTTCTGCTATCTCGAGGACGACCTGTTGATCCAGGATCCGTTTTTTCTGAGGAAGCTTGAGTGGTTCGCGCGCACATTCGGCGATGAGGTGCTCTTGCTACCGCACCGATACGAGATTTCCTCCAAGGAGGCGCTCCACAAGCTCTACATCGATGGTCCCGTGCAGTCGGATTTCACGGCAAAGTGGCAGGATGTGAACGATCGCCGAATGCTGACCGCCGAGTTTCTTGGCCGCGAAATTTCCTTCGAGCGTTGGTCGAATCCGCACTCGGGCTGTTTTTTTCTGAGCGCCGCACAAATGGCACGCTGGGCGGAGTCGCCGACTTTCGGTGATGGCGACTGCAGCTTTGCCGGGCCGCTCGAGAGTGCCGCCTCGCTGGGAGTCATGAAAAATTTTCGCATTCACAAGCCCGCCTCACCGCATGCCGGTTTCTTTGAACTCCAGCATCTGCACAACCGCTACCTCGGCGAGGCATTGAAGACCCCTTGAACAAGGCATAATGTGATCACCTTACTTTGAAAGAAGACATGGACAGAACGGACGGAACAACGATCGATGCTGCGGAACTCGGCTCCTACAGACTCTGGAAGGCCCTTCTGCGGGAGCGCTTGCTGGACGAGGCGAGTGCGGGCTTTGCTCCCGAGCCTGAGGAGGTGGAGTCCGCCTGGCAGGGGTTTTGCAAAAAGTTCCAAGTCGACCCGGTGACCTCGCTCCCGGTGCCGCAGGATTACATGGGATGTCCACCGGAGCGCTTGAGATCGGCCATCGAACGCGAGTGCCGGATTGCGCTCTGGAAAAAAAACCTCTTTGAGCAACAGGCTGAGGAACACTTCGAACGCCGTAAGCCCGCGTTGGATCGCATTGTTTATTCGTTGCTCCGTGTCAAGGAGGCCGGGCTGGCCCGCGAGTTGTGGTTCCGTATCAAGGAGGGAGAAGCCACCTTTGCCGATCTCGCGCCCACCTATGCGAGCGGGAATGAAATTTACACCGCAGGCATCGTCGGTCCCGTGGCCCTGGGAGCAATGCATCCCGCACTGGCAGGCGTGCTCAAGCCTGCGCGTGCTGGTGAGCTTCTGAAGCCCTTCGCCGTCGCGGAGTGGTTTCTTGTCGCAAGGGTAGATCACCATTTGCCTGTGGAATTTGACGAAACAATGAAATCCCAAATGATCGAGGAGCTCTGCCATCAATGGCTGGAGGAACGCACCCATGGCCGACCAACCGCTTGATACAACCGCAGGCCAAGTAGCCGACCGCATCGCCGCTGGAGAAGGGCCTCTTTCCAAGGCTCCCCGCGAGTGGCTCGCTCGTCTGGCAGTTGCGGGCCGTCTCGCCCGTGCCACGATCGGGCAGGTGCTGATCACTCCTGCGAAATTGAGTGGGCATGTTTTCGTTGTCCTCGAGGGGCGCGTTCGCCTGCTGGGCGTTCGGGCGGGGGATCCCCATCCCGAGCTGCTCCAGACTCTCGGGCCTGGTGGTATCGCAGGTCTGGCTACCTTCAACTCAGGCGTTCCTGTCGAAGCCGCCACAGCGGCGGTGGACTGCGTGTGCCTGATGGTCGAGAACGCCCGCTTGCGCGAACTCCTCAGCGAAGCGCCTGAACTTCAAAAGAGCGTGGAATTCACTGTCACCCCAGCCGAGTTGTTCAACCTTCTGTCGATGGATTTCACGCGGTGCGCCCTGGATATTTCGAAGGTGCCGGATCTCGTTCGAGCGGCTCTGCCAGAGGCTGTGCTGGAAAATGGAAATGCGGATGTCCGTGACGGCTTCACCTTTTGGATTGCTGAGGGCACTGCACGCGGAACGCGGTGGACAACTGCCGATGAGCCACTTCGCCGTATCGGGATTCCCACCGGGGTCTTGGAGCGCAGCGAGATTCCTGATGTTCCCAAGGAAGCTGGAATGCCTGCGCCACCTGCGTTGCCGCCGGCCGAGTCGTTGCTCGACCCGCTGATCGATTATCCCGTGCTCACCACGCAAAACGGACCGCTCGAGGAGGTCATTGCCTGCTTCGGGATGTTGGCGAAATTTTTTGAGAAGGAATTTCCGAAGGAGGCTGCGCGTAGGGTTTTGTCAAACGAGGTTCCAGTCGACCGCAAGCCTTCGCTGCATACCTGCGGCAACATCGCCACCATGTCCGGCTTCGCCGCTCAGCTCGTCAAACTCCCGTCCGCGAATCTGGGCCGCGTGGAGACTCCGGCGCTGCTCATGCTCGACGGCACGGTTTCTGTGCTTTTTCAAAGCGGCGAAAAAGGTGTTGTTCTTGCCAATCCCCGGATTGGCCTGGAGCGTCTGTCGGTGGATGATTTCCTGGCCCGCCTTCCGGCGGAGGTCGAGTTGCTCTTGCTGCGGCCGCTTCCGAAGGAGGAGAAGGGAAAATTCGGTTTCAAATGGTTCCTGCCTGCCATTCGCAAGCACAAGAAAGTGCTGATCGAGGTTTTCATCGCCTCGTTTTTTATCCAATTGCTCGGGCTGGCAAATCCGCTGCTCACACAGGTCATCATCGATAAGGTTCTAGTCCAAAATTCCATCGATACCCTGAATGTCCTCGGTGTGCTTTTTGTGCTGATCGCCATTGCCACGGTCGCACTCACAGCGGTTCGGACCTACTTGTTTGTGGATACCTCGAACCGCATCGACCTCGCTGTCGGTTCGCGGATCATGGATCACCTCTACAAACTCACGCTCGGCTATTTTCAGCGCCGTCCTGTGGGTGAGGTGTCTTCCCGTCTGCACGAGCTCGAGAACATCCGCCAATTCTTGACTGGAACTGCCCTGACAGTCGGCTTGGATGCCATTTTCTCCGTCGTCTACATGTGCATCATGTTTTTCTACGATGTGAAGTTGGCGATCGTCGCCTTGTTGGTGGTTCCATTCATGACCGGTGTCACGCTTCTGGGAGCACCAATCCTGCAGGCGCAAATCCGCCGCCGTTCCGAAGAGGGCGCCAAATCCCAAGCCCACCTCATCGAAACACTCACCGGTGTCCAAACGCTCAAAGCCGGCAACATCGAGCAACCCTCGCGCTGGGAGTGGCAAAAACGCTACGCCGGCTTTGTCAGCGCAGGCTTCCATGCCGTTCTCACATCCACTGCGATGAACTCGGCGACCACTCTGCTGAGCCGCTTGGGTGACCTTGCAGTTCTCTGGTATGGAGCGGTGCTTGTCATCAAGGGCGAGTTGACGCTTGGCCAACTCATCGCCTTCCGCATCATCGCCGGCTATGTTACCACGCCACTTATGCGCCTCGCGCAAAGTTGGCAGAATTTCCAAGAGGTCGCCCTCTCGGTCGAACGACTCGGGGATGTCATCGATAGCCCGCAGGAGCAGAAATCCGAAGAGGCAAACAATATCCCCATGCCTGCCATTACCGGCAAAGTGGAATTCGACAGCATCACCTTCGCTTACATCCCGGGCCAACAACCGCAGTTGCGGAATGTTTCCTTCGAGATACCGGCGGGTTCATTCGTCGGCGTTGTCGGTAAGAGCGGATCGGGAAAATCCACCGTGCTCAAACTCATCCCGCGCCTCTACAATCCCGACGCGGGCCGGATTCTTGTGGACGATTACGAGATCGCTAAAGTCGAGCTTTACTCCCTGCGGCGGCAGATCGGAACAGTTCTTCAAGACAGTCTGCTCTTCAATTCCTCGGTCTTCTCAAATATCGCCATCGGTGACCCTGATGCCTCGCCAGATGATGTCATGCGCGCCGCGCGGGTTGCCGGAGCCCACGATTTTATTATGAGCCTTCCGCAAGGCTACAACACCCAGGTCGGCGAGCAGGGGCGCGCTCTCTCAGGCGGCCAGCGCCAGCGCATCGCCATCGCCCGCGCCGTGCTGCAGCGTCCCCGGTTGTTAATTCTCGACGAGGCCACCAGTGCGCTGGACTCCGTGTCGGAAAATCTCGTCTGCCGCAACCTCGCAAAGGAATTCCAAGGCAAGACCGTCTTTTTCGTTACCCACCGTGTGCGCTCGGTGCAGCACGCCGACATCATTCTCGTTTTCGATCGCGGCATTCTCATTGAGCGCGGCCGCCATGAGGATTTGATGAAACTCAAAGGCCACTACCAATCGCTCTACACAGGAGGTCGCACGGACGAATGAACACGAAACCAAGCAAATTCATGGAAAAGGGCGGGAAGCTCTTTGAGCGCCTGATCAAGGCGGCTCCCGCATTGCGCCATGTGCTGCGCCCCGACTCCGACACAATGGTTCTGCGGCAGACGCATTTCTGGTCGCGGTCTATCATGTGGACCATCATTGGCACATTTGTTGCAGCCGTGCTCTGGGCCTGCCTCGCGCCGATCGACGAGGTCGTCCACGCAACCGGCAAACTCGAGCCACGCGGCTCGGTGCGCGATGTGCAGGCCCCCGTTGGCGGCGTCGTCGAGGAATCGATGGTCCGCGAAGGGGACTCGGTGAAGGCGGGACAGAGTCTTGTCCGCCTCGATTCCAAGGTCGCTGCCGCTGAGGTGAAGTCGCTCGAAGAGCGCCTGGCCTCGATGCAAATGGAACGAGAGTTTTACGAGAGCCTCTTCAACGAATCTGTGGCTTCGGAGTCAGCTCCCGACAGTGTTCCGAGAGAAATCGCCGACCTCGCCAAGAACCGCACTGGCCTTCAAGCCCAGAACAAACTCCTGCGCCGATTGCGCGACGAGACCGGCAAACTCCACGCCGCTATCCTCACATCCGATTTGGCCCCTGCCAAAGCCGGAGCGGCCGATCCTGTAGCCTCGCAACTCGCCGCCATGAAGGGTCTCGTTGAAAGCGAATTCGCCCGTGAACTCACTCTGGAAGCCGATCTCGACAACCTCAAGTATTTCGCCAACGAGCTCACCAGCCTCTCGGAGCAATACCTCCGCTCCAGTGAGCAGCTCGCGGAGTTGCGGAAAATCGAGCAGAATAAAAAACTCGCGTTCGAGGCCTTCACCAAGCTGAACCTTGAGGGCAACCTCTCTCGCGTTGATTATCTCGCCCGCCAGTCCGAGTGGCTCAATGCCACCGCGCAGGTCAAAAATCTCGAAGCACAAACCCAGAACATCCCGACCGTTTTTAAGACGGAGACGAACACTCGCATTCAAGAAAACGGCAAACGCATTGCCGAAATCGATGCCAACCTCACCAAGGTCCGGCTCGAAAACATGCAGCGCATCTCGCAAGCTGAAAGCCAACTCGCCGCCGCGCGCGAAACCCTGACCCGCCATGAAATCAAGTCCCTTTCGGACGGCATCGTTTTTGAAATGGTCGCCACCAAGCCCGGCACGGTCGTCGCCGCCAAGGACCCTGTGTTGCGCATCGTGCCCAGTGGCGAGTTGATCGCCAAGGTGGACATCACAAACCGCGACATCGGCTTCATCCGCGTCGGCATGCCCTGCGAGGTCGAGGTGGATACCTTCCCCAAGCGCGAATTCGGCTATATCGTAGGCGAGGTCTACTATGTCGGCTCCGATGTCCTCCCTCCCAACGAGGTCAAAAAATTCTACAGCTTCCCGGCCAAAATCTCCTTCTCCAAGCAATCCCTCGTCGTCCGCAACAAAGAAATTCCCCTCCAATCCGGCATGTCCGTAGGCGTGAACATCAAAATCCGCAAGCGCCATGTCATCAATATTTTCTTGGACAGCCTCCTCGGCCCGATTGACAAAATGAAGGAAGTCCGCTGATTGTTTCGCTTCAATCCGTGGACAAGTGCTGCACAGATATTCAGTCCACTTTGTTCGACTTTATCTTGCCCGAGGTATGACAATGGCCTTAACGAATCATCGCTAAAATGCCTCAGCCTTGTTTGCTCTCTTTGCGAGTGGTGGCTTTTCTCGCTTTCTTTCTTCTCCTGCCGATTTCTCCCCACGCTCAGGCAAAAGAAAAGGAAGAACCAATCACTCGCTCTCCCTCGCCCCAGCCCGTAGTGGCATCGGTCTATGTTGGACAAAGAGCGCTGATCAACCTGTCTCTGAGGGGAAGGATCGAAGACCCTGTCACGATTCTTATTCGTAAAAAGCCCTCGTTCGGCATTCTTACTGAGCCGGAGCGCGTGAATCGGCAAACCTGGCGTGTTTGGTATTCGCCCCTTCCTAGTTCTGATGACAATCTCGATTCCTTCAGCTATGCCGCGAAATCGGTCGACTCCCCTGTTTCGGTCGCCGCGCAAGTTCAAGTCTCCATCATGAAACGCCCGGCCGAACTCGTCTTTTCCGATTCCTTGGATTTTGGCAGCGTTCCGGTTGGCGACACCTTGGTTAAAGAAATCGATATCCAGAATTCCGGAGGCAAGACTGCTGTCATCAACCCTGCGCTCCGTGCTCCATGGAAGCTTGTCGATGCCATTCCCATTCAAATCAAGGCAGGCGACACAAAAAAAATACGCGTTGCTTTTTCTCCAGATTCCTCAGGGGCCTTCGCCGAGAAACTTGCTTTGGAGACCGAAACCAAGCGCGCAATGAAACTCAAAGGGTCCTCCAAGAATCCCATCCAATGGCCTTCAAAGCCTCTTCTTTTTGCATCGGATCAACGCGAGGCTCTTCAATCTGTTTCATTCAAAAACCTCACCGACCGCATCAGAGAGGTGGGTTTCGAGTGGCCGGATTTCTTGGAGGCTCCCTCCCATGTCAGTATCGAGCCCGAGTCGGACATTGAAATCCCGGTCAAGCTCAAAGCCGCTCCCAGCCTTTCGTGGGATGGACCAGTTTCCTTCTCATGCGGGAATTTCAAGGGATCGCTTACCGTAGTCATTCAGAACGCTCCAGCCTCTGTCACTCTGGAACCCTCATCTGTTCTCGATCTCGGCGAATTTCCTCTTGGGTCCTCGGCAAATTGCACGCTTAGGCTCACCAACTCCGGTGGCCGTCCCGCCCGGTTGACGATTGATGTTCCCAACTGGATCAAAGTAAATCCTTCCCCTGCGGCCGTGCTCATCAACCCCGGGGAGTCTGCGGCTTTCGAAGCCACGGTCACCCCACAAAAAGTCGGGACCTTTGATTTTTCTCTCCCACTCCAATCGGATTCCGAAACCCTCGGCACATTTCGAGTCAGAGCCACGGCTCGGTCTGCACAGCCTGTCCAGAAACTTCTCGCGATTCCTGTTCCCGAGCCGGTTTCTCCAGCACCAAGCACTCCAGTGGCCGATATTCCGCCAGTGGACGAATGCGCATTGGTTGAGTCCACACCTCATAGCATAATTATTTCTTGGAAAGTCCCGGACGGCGCAGATGGGTTTGTTCTGGAATTTCGCAGGATTGTTCCGATGGAGAGCGGATCTTTCAGTGAGGAGTGGATTGAATGGAAGCGGAATATTTCATTTTTGGTCAAAGATGGTTTAGCCACCGCAACGCTTAAAAAACTGCCAAGTGACACATTTTGGATGATCCGGGTAAGTGGAATTGATTCTAAAGGAATCAAGGGGCCCCCCTCCCGCATTCATCGCATAGAGACCACGCAGGAGACTTTTTACAACATTCCTTTTTTTATTTGGGCACCGGTTAGTGTTATATTGGTATTGGGCTTGGGGCGTTTTGCTTTTATGAAGTTATGGTTTCGCGTGAGGGTTAGTCCATGATTTCTCGCTTTTAAAAAAAACAGCAAAAAAATCTTGCATCCTGTATTTCTCAATGGCACAAAGCTACAGATGAAAACTCTACTTCATGTTTTGCTTCTCTCTTTGCTTGGCTTTACTCAGGCAAACGCTGGAGCGCTTTTTGGTCCCCCGCCTTTTACTAATGGATTCCCTCTTCAAACCGGCGCTCAAGGCACTTATCAAGCTTCCGCAGTTGGCAACGGAATTACCGGCATTATTCGTTTTTCATACAACTCTGAACAAAATCCATCGGCTTTAGGATACAATGACTACGTCTTTTTTGTTAATGGAACTATCGTTTCAGGGGCGACCCAGGTTGCGATTATGGACAATCGAGTCTCCGGTGTTTTGAATCTACCAAATACTCCCACAACACCTCCTACGGATGGTTTTTTCGATTCTCTCGGAGGATTCTTCAACGCGAAAATTCAACAAAATTCTTCATTCTATTCATTCAAGGGGAGTGGTGCTTTGCAAGTTTACGAGGCTTTAGGTCAAGCCCCAGATGTCACTGCTGTTGCCAAAGGCTTCACTGTTTCTGGTGTTCGGACATCCTTGAATTCTGCTGAGTAATTTTACAGTAACTAACGGTATCATATCTCATGTCTAGCATTTCTCAGAGAATGATACATTACTTGTAATTTCACCCCCCCCCAGACCAAACTTTGCTTCACAAAGGTTAGTATGAAATGGAAATCCGCCCGCTTATGTCTGTCGGGGCTCACAATTTTGGAAACCCTCATTGCGATCTCTGTGATATCTACACTAATTACTCTTGTTTTCTATGGATATGAACCTGTGTTGAACAAGGCACAATCCATGCTGTGTATTTCTAGAATGAGATCTATCCAATCTGGGCTTTCTGCCAATTTATCAGATAAGGGCACATGGTCAAATCCTCCAGACACATTGAGCGCTGATCAACATGCAGACTGGTGGATTCAGCAACTCATTCCATATGGTGTCCCGGCTGCTCATTGGATTTGCCCGACGGCAAAAAAAATTTTTGCTAGCCAGCAAAACTCCCCTCAACCTCAATCAAGCTATGCGGTCTCAATGTTTGACAAGGGACCATTCGCTCCAAAGATGTGGCCACGGCAGCCTTGGTTAGTCGAAATCGTGGGTGTCCACAAAAATGGTCCTCACATCTGTTTTCAAGATGGATCAGTTCAAAGCTTAAACCAACTCCTAACTCGTCAATAATATGAAAAAGCCAACATTGTTTTTGTTTTTCTTTGCTATAGTGATTTTTGCTTCTGCTATCTGGATTAGCTTAAAACTCCCTTACGCAACCCCAATTTCGACTCCGACCATATTGGCCTTTCAAACACCGGAGACTTACTTTAGCGGAACCGCTAACTTGGCATTTTCGTCCAAGCAGCAAGATATCAACATGTCCTCGCAAAGCCAGCAGCTATCCACTGCTTCTCATATTCGTCAGCAAGAGCCTGCAACCCGATCGCCTGCGCCATTGACAACACTATCCGTTGATGAGGTGCATAGATTTCCTCAGGGCTTTGTGATCGATCATGAAAGCCAGAAAATTCCACTCTCCACAAATATTAAACAAATTAGGATCATTGATTCTGCCACAGAGCTTGGCCTTGTGCGAACTGAAGAAATTGTGGATTCGTCCAGCAATCGGCTTGTCAAGCGCCTCGAGATGCGTGCAAACACGCTGTTAATTAAGCTTATGGATGGCGTGAGTCCCGAGTCGTTTATTGCTGAAAACCCTTCCATTTTTAAATCCTTCACGCAAATTATGCCAGATTCTCCTCTTTATGAATTCCATCTGGCTTCTCATGATGTTGCTGCCCTTCCGCGGGCGTTGGAGTTTGCCGCACAATACCAAGGACACATTCTTGTCTATGCAGAGCCAAACGGGATCGTTGTCCCATCAAAAATACCGAATGATCCTCAGTTTCCAGCCCTCTGGGGTCTAGAGAAAATATTAGCTCCACTTGCTTGGGATACTCGCAGCGACACTACTTCTTTCCCCGTGATTGTTGCCGTTGTTGACACTGGCGTTGATTTCAACCACGAGGATCTTAAAGGTAATATGTGGGTAAATCCCAATGAAATATCCAATGGCAAAGATGATGATCGAAATGGCTATATTGATGATATCTATGGAATTAATGCTATTTTCGGTTTAAACCAACTAGGAAACGGGAATCCCTTCGATCAGGATGGGCATGGAACACATGTAGCTGGAACCATAGCTGCACTGGGCAATAACTCCATAGGTGTTGTTGGCGTCTGTTGGAACCTTATAAAAAAAGCTACTCCACCATCCACAAAAGATTCGGGTGGAATTATGGCTGTGAAAGCTTTGGGGACATCAGGCGGAACCGCTGCATCGGTAGCTGTATGCATTGATTACGCTGTCAAGCAAGGGGCAAAAATCGTTAATCTCTCTCTTGGTGGACCTAGCGATAGTAATACCCTTCGTGATGCAGTTACAGCTGCTCAGACGAAAGGTGTAATCCTAGTGGCAGCAGCGGGAAATGATAAAAAGGATATAGACTTGCCTGATAATTTTAAATATCCAGCATGCTATGAATTCGACAACATCGTTACTGTTGGCGCCAGTAATGAAGCAGATTCCGCTGCGGGTTTTTCTAATTTCGGAAGTAAAGGACCTCAAAGTCATGTTGACATTTTTGCACCTGGGGAAGGCATTGTTTCGACATTGCCTGGAAGCAAATATGGGGCAATGTCAGGCACATCAATGGCCGCCCCGCATGTAAGTGGTGCGCTTGCCTTGCTTTTGGCTCAATACCCGTCAGAGGGCTACAAAGGAACAATCAGCCGACTCTACGGGAAAGCAGATAAAATTGCGGGCCTCGCCACCAAGTGTAAAACTGGGGCGCGAATAAATCTCTACCAGTCTATTCTTAACATTTCGGTTCGGCCGACACCTCCGCCCCGTAATGTGCCAAACATTCGTAATGTTTCCGAGCGAAGCACAATCTCGAGAGATCAGCCCAGCATTGTGGCGCCATCTACACCTTCCCCAAGACCTACCCCTCTGCCGATTGTAGATCGCCCCGCTCCTAGACCTACAGCCACCCCGCGTGCCAAAGTTAAGTAATTTTAGTTAAGGGCGGTTTAAAAATTAGCAAAACACTTTCAATCATGTAATTGGCATACTTAATGCTGCGTATTTAATGAATGAAACCATACCAATCTTCTTTTTTTTGATGAAAGCAAGAGACTTGCCGCGCTGAGCCGTTTGAGAGACCCTTTGGAGGAGTTATCTAAGCACATTGACTTTAATATGTTCCGCCATATCTTAACCGAGGCCCTGCGCAAGGCCGAGCGGAAAAGCCCCCCGGACGCAAACCCTTGGATGTGATTTTGATGTTCAAAGCTTTGATCATCCAGCGGCTCTTCAACCTCAGCGACGAGCAATTGGAGTATCAGATCGCAGACCGGCTTTCCTTTACGCGGTTTCTGGGGCTTCATATCGGGGAGACCATTCCGGATTATACGAGTTTCTGGGGTTTTCGGGAGGCTTTGGCGGAAAAAGGGTTGGAGCGCCAACTCTTCAACCAGTTTTCAGCAAAATTGGAGGCCGAGGGGGTTTTTGCCAAAAAAGGTTCGATCATCGACGCCACGATTGTTGAAGTTCCCAAGCAACGCAATAGTCGAGAGGAGAATGCCAGAATCAAAGCCGGGCATGTTCCTGCCGAGTGGGACGACAATAAAAGCTCCCACAAGGATACCGATGCGCGTTGGGTGAAGAAAAACGGAGTGAGTTTTTTTGGTTACAAAGACCACATCAAGACGGATGCGGGCACGTCTTTGATCACCGACTATCGTGTGACGGTGGCCAGCACGCACGACAGCGTCGTCCTGAATGAACTTGTGAACGAAGCGGATGGTGGGAAACCCCTGCATGCAGACAGTGCCTATACGGGAGAGGAGATCGAGCAGGTTTTGGAGGAGTTGAACATCGAAAACAAAGTGTGTGAAAAAGGATACCGAGGCGCTCCGCTCACTGAAGCCCAGCGTCGGCACAATCGCCAGAAATCGAGAATCCGTGCAATGGTCGAGCACGTGTTCGGGTTCATGGAGAACTCAATGAATGGCATCTTTATCCGGTGTATAGGAATCAAGAGGGCAACATGTCAGATCGGATTGGCCAACCTGACATATAATATTTGCCGATACTCGCAGTTGATTCGCCTAAATCGAGTTAAAGCCGCATGAATAACAAGAAAAAGTATTCCTGAAATATGATTTTGCAATTTTCAACCAGTCGATCCCATGAATCCGCCACAGTAGAATCGCCGTTTTTTTAAAATGAGTTCTTGCTGAGATGCCAAACTTTAAAATTCAGAATTTTTCAAAATGCCCTTGAGTTCTTGCAATAGTTTTAATTTCTGAAACCTAAATTTAGATAGAAAATTTTTTTTAATCTTAAAGCGTTGCCAGTCTTGTTTTTTGGATTTTTCCTGTGATGATTTGAGAATCAATCCATTAAATCCTTCATTCTAATGGAGAGAAAAATAAAAGTCCATCGCCCGCCTGCCTATCTTCACTTCGCTGTGGCGGATCGGGTTACCGATGGATGGAAGCTCCAATTTGCAAGCGCTCAGCGCTATCACAGTGAGCATTTGTTAAACCTCGCCCCGCTCCCGCAGCCATTCCGCTTCGCGATGAAAATGGAGTGCCTGAAAGCCATGTTGCCTCAACTTCCCCCGAAAACGATATTGGTCATGCTCGACGCCATGGATGTTCTGTTCAACAACTCCTTAGACAGCCTGATAGCCACATACCACGAAATTGTCAGGAGCCTTGGCAAGGATTCCTATGGGCGTGCGGCCTCGATCCTCTGCAATGGCGAAAAAAACTGCTGGCCCATTCCAGCCATGGCTGCGCGCTATCCTGAGCCTGCTCTCGCGACACCATTTCCATTTTTGAACTCCGGCGTTCTCATTGGCCCCTGCGAAGATATTCTCCGTGTCTTGCAAACCTTCTCATGGGATGAAAAGACCGACGATCAGTTTTATTGGATGCAGGCCTACATGGAATCAAGAAATCGATCAGACATCCCGCGCATCGAGGTCGATCATCACGCACGACTTGCCTGTTGCATGCATGCCCTGCCTGCTGAAGAACTCTATGTCCGCCAAGGCGTGGCCTATCTCAAGTCCTCCGGAATACGCCCTGCTCTCCTGCACCTGAATGGTCCCGTAAAGAAACACATTCGCCAAGTCGCGGCAAAAATCGGAGTTCAGCTTGATAAAGTTCCCGATGTTGCCGTCTTAGCCTCCAAATGAACAAGCGCATCGCTAAAAATCCGGATGGCACATTCCTGCTATTTGAGAATGATTTCATTTCCCGGCAAATTCTCCAAGGCAAGCCGTGGGAACCGCATTTCCGAGAAGTGATTAGTCTCATAAAGCCTGGCGATCATGTCCTCGATGGCGGTGCGAATTTTGGCTATAATGCGGTCATGATGGCTTCGCGCGTGGGCCCAACAGGAAAAATTCTTGCCTTCGAGCCGCAAAGGTTGATCCATCAGCAACTCAACGCCAATTTTCTTCTGAACAATATTCACAACGCGCATACCTTTAAATGCGCATTATCAAATCGAAGCGGTCTCAGTGTTCAAATGAACCCAGTAAACTTCGACTCGCCAAATCTCAACATCGGCGACACATCGGTAGGAAAAGGTGGCGAAAGCACAACGACCGTGAAGATCGATGACCTAAAGCTTGAGAAGTTCGACTTCTTTAAGCTCGATATCCAAGGTTATGAAGTTTTTGCTCTCGAAGGCGCGATCCAGTCGCTAAAAAATTTCAAACCCTTTGTCTTTGTCGAAATCGAACCTCATCAACTCGCGCGACACAATTGCAAGCCTCAACAAGTGGTCGATCTGCTGAAAGGTATCGGCTATAAAATGTTCAATATTCGAACAGACTACCCCTCAGATTACATCTGCTCGGTGGATCATGTGGAAATGATCAAGAGCCTTAATCTGAATCTTGTTGAAATATAGATTTGTAAGTCCCTTTATCCCTGCCCCCACCACAGCAACAAGCCATTCTTGCAGGCTGCCGCAGACGCCCATTCGCATGACGAAGAACCAACCGCGTGTCGTCGATGGACATCTGGAGGTCTGCGAACATCACTCCACTACGGCTACAAGCCATTCTTGCAGGCTTCCGTAGATGCCCATGCGCATGAGGGCGAACTCCCTTGGATCGTCGAGGTCGTGTGGAGCGCGGCTCAGGTCGGCGTCGGTGAATTGGTGGATTTCGGCCAATGCGAGACGGGCTTGATTCAGGGCGCTGAGCCAGAGGTCGATATGGTTGCGCGGAATGGTGAAGTGCAGTGATCCATCGGGGTTGCGCTCTGCGCTGCGGAGGTCGGCGGCGACGGATTCGCGCGCGGCGAGGAAGGTGTCGTGCAGGTCCGGCTCGACGAGGGATTTCCAATCATCCAGAAGATCTTCCTCCTCGACATCTTCCGATGGCTGAGGAAAAAGACGCGACTCGACCAAGGGATCGCCCGACTCCACTGGCTCCCGAATCGAGCAAAGTATTTGGTAAAAAGACTCTTCCACCTGATCGAAAAAAACCGAGCCGTTCGGGAGTATTTGAATTTTGATCATTTTCGGGTTTTGGACAGAATTAAGAGAATTTCAGAATTAACAGGATAGGGGTGTGTGTCCTTTGACTCGTTCGTTCCCACTCTCTCGCCCTTCGGGCCAACCTTCGGTTGCTCTTTCTCGCACCTGCCCTGGTGCTCGATTGTGGTTAAAAATTACGGTGTCGGCGCTTTTTCCAGCGTGGCGAGGAGGAGGTGGGCGTGGAGTTGTTGGACGTAGAGCTCGGCTTGTTCGCGGGAGCCGGACCACACCATGGAGCGGCCTTTGTTGTGGACTTCGAGCATGTGGCGCTCGGCTTTTTGTTTTGAAAAACCGAGGACGCGGCGGAAGATGAGCGTGACATAGCTCATGAGATTCACCGGGTCGTTGTGGACGATGACCGACCAGACGGAGTCGAGGTCCGATTGGTCTTTGGTTTCAATTTCGGGTGTTTCCAGTGTGGCCATGGTTTTTCAGGCGGCTCGGAAGATGGAGGGTTCACAGGCGGGAACGGCGTCCAGGCAGTCGTCAATGACGCTCCAAAGGTCCTCCACGCGGGCGGTGCGCATTTCGGCAAAGACGAGGCCGGCGAGGATGATGTCTTTCGGAAAGTGGAAAATGGACGCGCGGGCTGCAAAGACCGCCGCCATGTGTCCGGGAGAATCTCCTTGGTCGATGGCGCGCAGAAATTTCTCCAGCCCTTGCTCGCCAGCTGGCGCATGCATGGAGGCGGCGATGAGGCGACCTGCGGCGCGGCTGCTCTTGGCGATTGGCCCCGCGAGCTTGGCATCGAGAGCGGCATCCGCTGCGGCCATTTCGCGGAATCCTTGTTTTCCAGCCAACCAGGCGGCTCCCACAGCAGGAACCAGCACAGGAACGAAAACGGCATCCCTCCACTGCCTGCGCTGGCGTTCATTCGCTGCCTGCCCGTCAAAAGTAATGGATCCAAGAGTCGCGAGATCCGGGGCGCAAAGGCGCACAAGGCGGAAAATTTCCGCCCTCATCTCAAGGAGTGCCTGATCACCGGCTGGCTTCATCTACGGAATCTATCACTTTGTTTGATCCGTGCAGAAAGAAAAAAAGGGAGAGAAATCGCAGCCGAGGCTGCCTCAGAGCAAACCCCATAAGGTTGCCGACGGGGCATTGCCAAAAAAATCCGGAGGCGCCGGGATTTGATGGAACTTCGTTTTCGAAGGGAGAATGCCTCTGGCGCAATCGATCAGCGCGGCCTCGTCCCACGCGGTGAAATTCGTCGAAAGCAGAATTGCCCCGCCCGGCTCGCTGAGCTGGTGCGCCGATTCCAGCAGGCTGGGGAAGTCGCGCTCGAAGCGGAAGGTCTTGCCCGCGCCGCTGCGTCCGAATGTGGGCGGGTCGAGAAGGATCGCATCAAATGTCTCTCCGCGTTTGATCAAGCGGCGGAGGAAGGTGGGAACATCCTCGGGAATGAAGCGGTGGCCTTCTGCCGGAATTCGGTTCAGCTCGAAATTCCGCCGGCCCCTTTGCAGAGAAGATTTGGAAACATCCACGCTGACTGTCTCTGCCCCAACGCTGGCTGCCGCAACAGAGAAGGCACAGGTGTAAGCAAAGGTATTCAGCACACGCCGGGGCTTTCGTTCCTTCAAAAAAAGGCGGTTCAAGCGCTGGTCTAGAAAAAGCCCTGGCGAGTAGCTGGCACTGAAATCCAGCTCGTAGAGAAGTCCGCTCTCACTCACCGTTTCAAGCGGCGACGATTCAGCATCGCCACTGAACAGAACCGGCGTGTCCTTCTCACCGGGATTTCTGACGAGTTGCCGCACGAAGACACGCTTGGGATTCCAGCCTGTCTGGGCAATCGAGGCTGCGAGCGTCGTGGCATCAGGACCTGGCCGTAACGAGATCAGCGCCGTGTCGCCAAAGCGCTCGATCCAAAAACCGTGGCCTGATGCGATACGAAAGGCATTGGTGCCCTCCGCGAGCAAGTCCACTATGAGCTGCGGCGAGATCCAATTTCCCGCAGTGCTCATGTGGTCGGAACGAAGGGCGGGATGGGGCAGTCCACCGTATCGGCGATAGCGCGGAGCAACTCGAATTGCGTGTCGTTGACGATGCCGTCGTGGACCACTGCGGCCGAGCAGGCGGTAAGAATGGTTTTTTTAACGGAAAGCGAAGCCGCGGCGAGGTCCTCAAGGGCGCGGTCGAAATCCTTCAGATTCACACTCGACTGACGGGCGAGGGGAAAGGCTGATGCTGATTTGCCGAGTCTGGCAACTCCAGCCTGAAAAGCGGCATCCAGCGAGGTGGACTCACCTTCATCGGCATTCGCGATCGCTGAGAGCAGGATGCCGGTATCGGGCAGTAAGGGGACCAGTGACTTGTGCTGCACGCGGCCGGGCCTGGCTTTGGTGAAGGCGGCGTCCAGATGGCGGAGGAGGAGCTTTTGCAGCGTGTATTCGAAGAGGTGGATTTGCCCGTCCGCTTCGATGAGGTGACGCACCTGCCCGCTGAAGACGCTGTATTGTTGAGGCGACAGACCCCGCAGCACGGGAATCGCGAGATCGACGAGGCTGATGCGCTGCGCGGAGCTCAGTTGGCTGCGACGGGCGAACAGCTCGCTGATTTCCTTATGCAAGGCGGCGTCTGCCTGCAGAGCGGCCAGCTGGGATTCTCTAACCGATTCGTCCTCCGAGAGCAGGAGCGCAAAAACCAAGGCGCACGCGCTGTGAATCTCCCGCATCGCCGGCCTCGAAAACTCAGGCAACCCGGCAAGCATGGAAGTCGCCGCTGCCAGTTGTGCATCGCCTGAAAAACTCGGCTCCGCCGAGGCAAGTGGCGGCGGGGTGGGGGAAGTAACCTGGGCATCAAAATCCGGCGCAATTTCGGCGATGCGTTGTTGGATCGGTGGGTGTGTCGCAAAGAGTCCCAGCCACGCCTCGGCCATTCCATTTCCAAAAAACATGTGACTGGCCTCCTGCGCCTTCGGATGCTCCAACCGCGACGAGTGTGAGGCGATCTTCGAAAGAGCGCCGGCGAGGCCGCCCGGATTGCGTGTGTATTGAACCGCCGAGGCGTCGGCCAGAAACTCCCGCTGGCGGCTCACGGCAGCCTGGATGAGCTTGCCAAAGAAAACTCCGATCCAGCCCACGATGTAGAGCACCAGCCCACCCGCGATGAGTGCTGCCACAATCGATCCACCGTTTTTGTCGTTGTTCGAGCGGGGACGGGTTGTTAGCGCGAGGCGCATGAGCACCCCGCCGAGCAATGCCAGGAAGAGGATGCCATTCAACAAGCCCATGAGGCGAATATTGAGCCGCATGTCGCCATTCAGGATGTGGCTGAACTCATGGCCGATCACGCCTTGGAGTTCGTCGCGCGTCAGGCGCTCGATGCATCCGCGAGTGACTCCCACAGCTGCATCCGCCGTGCCATAACCTGCCGCAAAAGCATTGATGGCCTCCTCGTCGAGCACATACACCTGAGGCACCGGCACGCCCGAGGCTAGGGACATCTCCTCCACCACATTCAAAAGGCGGCGCTCGCCGGTATCCGTAGTCGAGGGATTCACTGGAACGCCCCCAAGCATTTCGGCGACGGCTTTTCCTCCCTTCGAAAGCTCCGCAATTTTCACCAAGCTCCCGATGACCACCGACACCAGAACACCCGCTGCCGTGAAGCCCAGCATCTCCCAGTCATCGAGCGGTTGACCCAAAAGCAGGCTGAATCCGATGTGCAGAACCGCGATGATCCCGCTAACAGCGAGAGCAAAATAAAAAACTAGCCACTTCGTTTGAAGCCGGGCCTTTTCCTGCTTTTCAAAAAAATCCATCGGCTGCGGTCTGGTGCGCGCCTGCCTCGCGCATGGGCTTGGTTTTCTGCTTGGCGATCAGCGCGACCAGTCGAGAGCGCCTTTCTTAATGGCGTAGACGTAGCCGAACAAAAGGATCAACACAAAGCTGAGCATGCTCCAAAGAATCGTCGGGCCAAAACGCGCCACATAATCCTGGAAAATCACAGCCCATGGATACATGAAAACAACTTCGATATCGAAAAGGATGAACAACATTGCCACGAGGTAGAACTTCACGCTGAAACGCGGCTGACCCTTCTGCTCCGGCACCATGCCGCACTCATAGACTGTGTCTTTCGTAGGATTGCGCTTGCCGTGGCGGCCCAACGCCAAATTGGCAATCATAGCCACAGTGGCGAAGCCGATTGCCACAATCACATGCAGAAGCACTGGAAGATAGGTCTCTAACATTCCCCATCGTTTAGTCGCTCCCCCGCCAACTCGCAACTTCTAAAAACCACACCGCCAACCCTGATCATTCGCAAAAGCTCGAACCAAAAATTTGGACGATCGTCCAAATTTTTGGTTCGTTTGCGATAATTGCTGACTCGCAGGTTGCGTGTATGGTTGCGGATGAGGCTTGCGCGTGATGGCAGCAACCTTTCCAATCCGGCCTCGCTGCCAAATATTGCATGGGCATTTTTAACATTCTTTCGCCGGTTCTCCTGTTGGTCGTTCTCGGTATCATTCTGGCCCGTGTGCGGTTTTCCGGACCTGTGTTCATGGGGGAGCTGAACAGGTTCACTTTCTATGTGGCGCTGCCGGCCTCGCTCTTCCGCACGGCAGCGATCTCGGGGGATTCGGGCCCGGAGGTTGCCGGGATTATTGGCACCGTTCTTAGTGCGACATTTCTTGCGGCCGTGGCTGGTTGGCTGGTTTCCGTCGCTCTGAAGCTCTCGGACGCTTCGCACGCCGCCGTGTCGCAGTCTGCCTTCCGTTCCAATCTCGCTTATATCGGTATGCCTGTTCTTGCCTATGCATTCGAGGGGTTGCCTGATGAGAAAAGTCACTTTGCCACAGCCGTGGTTTGCATGGCTGTTTTGATATCCAGCTACAATGTTCTGGCCATTATTGTGCTCCAGGCCGGACGCCATCAACTCTCCTGGAGCGCTGTGAAACCCGGTGTGCGCGCCTTGTTTACGAATCCTCTCCTGATCTCGTGCGCAGCGGGCTTGGTCTTCAACGCGTTCGATTGGTCCTTGCCGCTCTTTGTCGATAGGGCGCTTGAAACAATAGGCGCCGCAGCCGTCCCGATGGCGCTGGTCTGCATAGGGGGCTCGATTGCATTTATCAAATTGGGAAAAAACATCGCCGGAATGGCAGCAGCGGTCTTGCTCAAACTTGTCTTCGTTCCCGCGGTGGTTTTTGCCATCGGGACGCTGCTGGGATTGGCCACAGTCGATCTGCGGATCGCCATGGTTTTTGCCTCTTGCCCGACGGCGGCTGCAGCTTTTGTGATGGCCCGCCAGATGGAAGCTGATGAAGCCGTCGCGAGCGGCTCGATTGTTCTGAGCACGATCTTTTCCGCATTCGCCCTGCCGGTGGCACTCTGGCTTACAAAATGAATTTGAAACCTCTCGTCCTATTGCCAACCTACAATAGCGGAGCCCGCCTTGCGCAAACCCTTCGTGAAGCCCATGCCGAGTCGCATGCTGTGTGGGTGGTGGTGGATGCCAGCACCGATGGCAGCGACACGGACGCCGAATCGCTCGGTTTGGAAGGCGTGAAATTTGTCCGCCTTCCGCAAAACTCCGGAAAAGGTGCCGCCGTGCTCGTGGCGCTCCAAGCCGCGCAGGCTGAGGGATTCACTCATGTGTTGGTGATGGATGCCGACGGCCAGCATCCCGCGTCCATGATTCGTCCATTTTTTGAAATCTCGAAAAACAATCCCGCCGCTTTTGTTAGCGGGGTTCCGGTGTTCGGAGCTGACGCGCCACGCGAGCGTGTGCTTGGACGCTTCGCAGGAAATTTCTTCGCCACGCTCGAGACGCTTGGAGCGGGTGCCGAGGATTCCCTCTTCGGTTTCCGTCTTTATCCCGTCGCTCCCGCCTTGGAAGTGTTGGAAAACACAAAGTGGGCGCGTCGATTTGATTTCGACACGGTTCTCTCCGTGCGCCTCACTTGGGCCGGTCTGCCTTGCATTAATGTCGCCGTGCCTGTTTTTTATCCGCCGCGAAGCGAGGGCGGGGTGAGTCATTTCCACTACCTGAGAGACAATCTCCTGCTCGTTGCAGCACACGCGCGGCTTCTTTTGGAATGGCCATTTCAAGCTCTGCATGCCCTACGCGGGCAAAAGCCATGAAGAAGGTCACGATTTTTACTGATGGGGGATGTCTCGGAAACCCTGGGCCAGGTGGCTGGGCGGCGATTTTGCGTTATGGCAAACACGAGCGCGCCATCTCCGGGGGCGAGGCCGCCACGACCAACAACCGCATGGAATTGAGCGCAGCGATTTCGGCTCTCCAAACGCTCAAGGAACCCTGCGAAGTCACCATTTTCACCGATTCCCAATATCTTCGCATGGGCATCACGGAGTGGATTCACTCCTGGCGCAAGAAGGGCTGGGTGACCGCCAAGCGTGAACCGGTAAAAAATGCAGACCTCTGGCGCGCTCTCGATGCCGCTTGCAAGCCTCACCGCATCGATTGGAAATGGCTGAAGGGCCATGCCGGTCACCCTGAAAACGAGCGTTGCGATGCCTTGGCAGGCGCTGAGATCGAAAAAATCAAAAACACCCACACCCGCCAGCAACTGGACGCGCTCCTCAAGGAATTCCGCAAAGTCGATGAGGAGCTCTTTCCGCTCTGAGGCAGCACCTCAGCGGCCGATTTCGCGCAGGCGTTTTCCAGACATGAGATTTCTTTCGATCGCCTCGAGCGAGATGCCTTTTGTTTCCGGCACGAGGAGGAGGAAGAAAATAATGAAAAGCACATTCAGGCCCCCGTAGAGCAGGAAGGTGTTTCCGCCGCCTATCGAGTTGATGAGGGTGAGGAAAGTTTGGCCCACAATCGCATTCACGATCCAGTTCGTTGCCGTGCTCACGCTCACGCCGAGGTCACGACCCGAGAGGGGGTAGATTTCTGAGCAGATGACCCAAATGATCGGCCCAGCACTCATGGCGAAGCCGATAATGAATACAAGAAGCGCGCCGATGGCCGGATAGCCGAGGGAGGGGTGCTGTTCGATGCCGGAATTGAAAAGCACGCCGACTGTGGCCATCGCAGCGCCCATGGTTACGAAGCCGGCATACATGATTGGTTTGCGGCCCAGGCGGTCAACGAAGGCAATCGCAATGAAGGTGGCCAACACATTGGTTATCCCCACGAGCACGGTGCCCCACATTTGCTCGGTCTTCTCGCCGAATCCCGCCAA
>JBIKUM010000118.1:0-8465 GCA_044347585.1 Terrimicrobiaceae bacterium | reverse complement strand
CTGCCCGCTCGCACAGGGGCTTCTCACAGGTCGCTACCTGAACGGAATCGAAGACGGATCCCGAGCCAGCAAACCTCATGGATTTCTCAAGCCAGACCAGGTTACCGAGGAAAAAATGCAACGCGTTCGCGCCCTCGCAGAGATCGCCGCGAATCGCGGTCAGACTCTCGCTCAACTCGCATTGGCATGGGTGCTCGCCCGGCCCGCAGTCACATCCGTTCTCATCGGAGCCAGCAGCCTCAAGCAGATTCAGGAAAATGCAGTCGCCCTGGAAAAAACACACATCACCCCCGACGAACTCGCCGCCATAGATGCGGCTTGCAGCCTCTAAAAAAACACCCCTTCGCCTCCACGAATACAAGCTCGCCGCTGACGGCTTGACTAATAAGTTGACTTATACTTGGCTTATTAAGTGCCATACATCCCACAATTTACCATCACTCCGCGCTTGCTTTCGCTGGTGGAGTCGATTGCTGCTCTGCGCGAGCGCATCCAAGGAGCCGCTGTAGAAGTTTCGTGGATTCCTGCTTTGCAAAAGGACACCCGAACCCGCAATGTCCACGCCTCCACGGCTATTGAAGGCAATCCGTTGACACTTGAGCAGGTTCGTGCGCTGGAGGAGGGACGCGAAATAGTAGCCTCAGATACTCGCTCCCGCCGGGAGGTGCTCAATTATTTCGCCGGGTTACGCTATGTCGAGAAGCACGCCACGAAGGAGCGAATTTGCCACGAAGATCTCTTCGAGTTGCACCGGATTTTGGCGGGCGAAGTTATGGATCAAGGCACTGCCGGAAGTTATCGAATGATCGCCGTGCGGGTGGGGAACCATTTTCCACCTGCGGCAGCGGATGTCTCTGGCCTGATGTTTGAGCTTCTGGATTGGTGGAACAAAGAGTCCTCCAAACTCTCGCCGGTGCTCAGTTCTGCCATCCTGCATTATCGTTTCGAGGATATTCATCCTTTTGCCGATGGCAATGGGCGAACTGGTCGCGCATTGGCGTTGTGGGAACTCTATCGGCGTGGATTCGACAGCCATCACATTTTCTCCGTGGATGAATACTATTGGGAGGATCGCCCCGGATACTATGCCGCGCTGGATGCGGTTCGGATGGTTGGCGAAGACCTCACTGGATGGCTCGAATACTGTGCCGAGGGTGTTCGGTTGACGCTTGAGAATGCATGGCTCCGTGTGCAGGCGCTGGAAGTGAGATCGCCGGAGAAATTGGTTCTTCGTCCCAAACAGGAATGGCTGCTTCAGCTCCTCCGGGATCATGGCCGCATGGCTCCAGCCGAAATCTGGGCTGCCATGAAAATATCCCGACAGGGCGCGATGGACTTGCTCCGTCCCTTGCTGGACGCTGGCGTTGTGGAGAAAATCGGCGGAAAAAAGACCGGTTACTACACGCTTCGTCAGCCATAAAAAAAGCCGCTACCCAACGACGAAAAAAAATTAAAAAAAGTATTGCGCACCACCGATCTCATGTTAATTTGAAATTGTTCTGGGGGGAACAGAAGCCCGTTGCGACACTCGTTGCGACGGGCTTCAACTTTTTAGAGGTCGATTTCATTCGCCCAAGGGTTGCATGCCTTTCCTTCCTGACCTATGAAAGACACGACATGGCCAAAGACGACTGTATCATAAGTAATGGAGTAGTAGTGGATGTGCTTCCTGGAACGCTTTTTCGGGTCAAGTTGGCCAACGACCATGTTCTCCTCTGCCACATCTCTGGAAAAATGAGAAAGCACTTCATCCGCATTGTTCCGGGGGATCGTGTCACCGTCGAAATTTCTCCCTACGATCTTACCAAGGGTCGCATCACTTTCCGCGAATCCGGATCCCCGCCTCCCCAGCGCTGATTGGCCCGATCTGAGGGGAAAAATCTTTTCCAAATCATGATTGCAGGAATCGATCTTGGAACCACTCATTCCCTCGTGGGAGTGATGGAAAGCGGCTTCCCGGTTCTCATTGCCGATGCCGAGGGTCGTCGCCTCACGCCCTCTGCCGTATGGTTTCCTGAAGAAGGGGAGCCTGTCGTCGGTTGGGAAGCGCTGGAAAAAAAAGCCACGCATCCCGCGCAGGTCCTGACCTCCGTGAAGCGCCTTATCGGTCGCCGGGTTGGCGAGACAGTGGCTTCATCGCCGGGTTGCGCATTAGAAGCAGGGCCGGATGGGGAGCTTCGGGTCTTGGTGGGAGGGTGTTCTCTTCGGCCCGAGGAAATTTCCGCGATCATCCTCTCAAAACTCAAAACCGATCTCGAGCAATCCTGCGGCGTTCCCGTGAACCAAGCAGTCATTACAGTTCCAGCCTACTTCAACGACGCCCAGCGCGCCGCCACCAAGAGGGCAGGGGAGTTGGCAGGTTTTACTGTGGAGCGCATTCTTAGCGAACCGACCGCAGCCGCCCTGGCCTACGGACTCGACCGCCTCGGCGAGCGCGCCAAGGTTGCCGTTTACGATCTCGGTGGCGGCACTTTCGATGTCTCTGTGCTTGAGTTGAATTGCGGAGTCTTTGAAGTGCTCTCCACAAACGGCGACACCAGTCTCGGCGGCGACGATCTCGATGTCGCTCTCTCCAAAATTTGGAACCTCTCCCGCTTCGAGGCCGAAAAAATCAAACGCGCACTCACCGATGCGGAGACTGTTGAGTTCGATGGCCGCACCTATCATCGCTCCGATCTGGAGACTGCTTGCTTGCCGATTATCGAAAAAACCCGTCGACATTGTCTGCGTTCACTCTCGGATGCCCATCTCGAGACCTCTGCGCTGGATGCCGTTGTTTTGGTCGGCGGGGCCACACGCATGCCGGTGGTTAGAAAGTTCGTCGCTGAAATCTTCGGGCGCGAACCTGATGTGAGTCAGCATCCCGACGAAGCCGTTGCCCTCGGTGCCACAATTCAGGCGGGCATCCTCGAAGGGGGACTTCAAAATCTCACGCTCCTCGATGTGACTCCGCTCTCGCTCGGCATCGAGACATTCGGCGGCCTCATGAATGTCATCATTCCCCGCAATACGACGATCCCATGCAAGGCGGGCGAGATGTTCACAAACGCCGTGGCCAACCAATCCGCCATGAGCATCACAGTCCTGCAGGGCGAACGCGAAATGGCCCGCGACAACTGGCCACTCGGCCGCATGGATGTCGCCTTCCCGCCTGCGCCCAAAGGCCAAGCCCGCGTCGGCGTGCAATTCGAACTCGATGCGAACGGCATCCTTCATGTCCTCGCCCGTGACACCAGCACCGGCCTCGACACCGTCATCAACATCCAAAGCGCGGTCGAAGTTTCCGACGAAGCCGTCGAAAAAATGCTCGGCGACTCCTTGGAACATGCCTTCGAGGACATGGACGAACGAATCTTCACCGAGGCCAAACTCAAGGCCGATGAAATGCTTCCAGCGGTGGACTCCGCACTCGAGGCCCTCGGTGACGAGGTTCCCGCCGAAATTCGCGCCGCCATCTTAGGCCTCGTCCAAAAAATCCGCGCCGCACGCGAAGCCGGTTCCACATCCGATCTCAAAACCCTCCTCCGCGAACTCGACACCATCACCGAGCCCCTCGCCACCGCCCTCCTCGAGAAAACTCTCGCTTAAGCCCCCTCAAAAAATCTCGCACGACTTCGACCAAAAATTTGGACGATCGTCCAAATTCTTGGTCAGCGGCTGAGTGTGAAGTTTACGGGAACATCCACCGTTCCCGCCATGGCCACGCCGCCCATCGTGCGGGGTTGGAATCTCCAACTTTTGACTGCTCGCAGCGCGGCTTGGTCCAAGACGCCGTAGCCCGAGCTTTTTTCGAGCGCGACACTGATTGGCGAGCCATCGGCGGAGACTTCCACGCGCACGGTGACACGGCCTTCCCATCCAGCGCGCCTAGCTCTCTCTGGATAGGCAGGAGGCGTATTGCGGATCACCACAGGTTGCGGAACATTCGCCGTCTTTTTCGCTGTCACTGGTGTCGGGCGTTGCAGGGCGGGCTTTTTTTCGATCCTCCTGGGCTCTGGCGTCGGCTGGGGGGCGACAACTTGCTCGCTCTGGTCGGTTGTGAGAATTTCTTCAGTTTTCGGAGGCGGTGGTTCCTTGGGCACTGGTTTTGGAGTCGGCACAGGTTCGGGGGGTGGCTCCAGAAGGGGAGGGGCTTCCTCAATGAGGAAAACTTCCGTTGTCTCTCCGCTTGAGAATTCGATCTTTTGCGGACTCGAATGAACGAGGAAAATTCTCACGAGCACAAAATGCGCAATCGCCGAAATACCCAGCAGCACAGGGAAAAGCCATGCCCGAAATCCCCAAGCCCGATCCATTCCTTTGCTTTTCACTCTGTGCTCTCCGTGTCCTCCGTGGTTAAAAAATCACGGCCTGTTTGCCCCCAGCGGCTCGTGAACCAACTGAAACTGCTGCGCTCCGGAGGCGCGCGCGCGGCTCATGAGTTGAAGAAAAATTCCGTAGTCCACCGACTTGTCGCCCCGGAAATGCACGGTTGTGGTCGCATTTTTCTGGAGTTCGATTTTCAGCAAGTTCTCGAAGTCGCCATCGGCTACAAGTGTTTCCGAGATGGAAACTCGGCCTTCCCCGTCGAGGGATACCACCACCTTCGCCGAATCCGAACTGTCTTTGGACGATGCCTGCGGCAGCGTGAGCGGGACTGATGGCGGCACGAAGCTCGATGTGAGCATGAAAAAAATCAGCAGCAAAAAAACGACATCGATCAACGGTGCCATATCGATCGAGAGCGTGGGGCGTTTGGGACGGCTGAACATGGCAAATCAGGCTACGGAGTTTAGGTCTCGACCCGCTTCAGCTCGGAGCGGCATGGTTTTTCCGCTCACCGCGCAAACCGATGAGCAAGTCGGCTGCAGGGCATCATCAAGGGCGGTCACGGCGAGTTCCATGCGGCGGGCGATTTTGTCTGCGTGGCTCTCATACGCATGGTAGGCCGCCATGCAGGGTATCGCCACCACGAGTCCAAACACAGTCGTGAGAAGCGCCTCCCAGATGCCGCCGGCGAGGTCTGAGGGTTTCGGCGCGCCTGCTAGAGTTTCGATACTCGCGAATGCCACCACCATGCCCAGCACCGTTCCAAGCAAGCCGACCAGCGGTGAGAGATGAGCGATCGAGGCCAGCACTCGCAGGCGTTTTTCCACGGATTCTAGCACGAGGCTGCCCTCCCGCTTCACATTATCCACACGAACTTTTGCGGGCCGTTCGAGATTTTCCAAATAAACCTGCACCACCCGCGCGACGGGATGCCGACTTGCTCGTGCCATTTGAAGCGCCTCGGCTGTGCGTCCTGCCTCCATCTCGACGAGCACTCGATCAAGCCATCGATCCGCTCCGAAACCATACGAGAGGTAAACCACCGCCCGCTCGACAATCACGGCCGCGCCCACCACGGAAAAAGCCAGCAGCACCCACATCAGCTCCCCGCCTCGAATGAAATAGTCCATCAGTGTTTCCATGACGCCTTTTTAAGCACAAGTAACCGCCTGCGTCATGTCGAAAATGAGACGCAGTCTCAAAATAGACTTGCTATTGAGACTCTGTCTCACTAAATCTGCGAGTAGTTATGCAACAAAATCATTCCATTCCCCAAAAAGTGGCGTCGCTGTTTTTTCTGGCTGTATTCGGTTTTGGCCAGCTCTTGGCTCAAGAAACCGTGCAGCAGATGGAAGAAGTCCAAGTGCGCGCTGATTACGATCGTGAGGTCAGCGGCGCCTTTTTGCCGGATGTCGATGGCACAAAAATCCACGCAGGGAAAAAAACCTCGAATATCGATCTGGAGCAGATTCCAGACATCAGCATGGACAACTACCGGCAGGTTATTTCGAAGACGCCGGGTCTCGTCCTCGCGGAGGAAAACACGCCGCTGCTGAGCATCGGGTATCGCGGATACGATCCGCACCGGACTCAGTTTTTCCAAGTCCTCGAGGATGGCATCCCGATCCATGCGGACATGGTGGGATATCCCGAGGCCTACTACACGCCGCCGCTTGATGCTGTGGAGAGCGTCGAGGTGGTCCGTGGCGGTGCCGCGCTCATGTATGGTCCGCAGCCCGCAGGCGCCATCAATTTTGTCATGAAAAAACCGCCGCTCGACACGCCATTCACTGTCGAGTCCACAAACATTCTCGGCAGTTTCGACATGTATTCGAATTTCACCTCCTTTGGCGGCACGCTCGGGAAATTCGGCTACTACGGCTACTACGATCACCAGCAAACAGACGGCTTCCGCGAGTCGAATAGTGACTTTTTCCTCAACGCCTGGGGGGGCACATTCGCTCTCGATGCCACAGGCCCCGTGCGCTGGTATTTGAATGCCACCGCGTATGACGAAACCCATGGCGAACCAGGTGGACTCACGCTGGAAAACGGTCCGAATACCGTCAATTACAACACCGACCGCGACGGCACTTCGCGCTTTTTCGACCGCATGAGGGTGAGCCGCTATGCCGTTTCCGTGATCAACGAGTGGGACATTTCGGACCGCACGCTCTTCACCTTCCGCACTTGGTTCGACTACTACCTGCGCTTCAGCCGCCGTCAGAATGGTGGTGGCTTCGGCACGCTGCCCACCGGCCCGAAAGCCCAGACCAACCAGATTGAGAACCAGCAATTCTACACCTACGGCGCCGAGCCACGCTTGAGCTACAATTGGGACTGGCTCGATAACACCCACACGCTCACCGGCGGCATGATGTTCTACTACGACTGGTCGCCACGCGTGGATCAGACCGGCAACTCGCCCACGGCGATGACCGGCAGCACGGTGAACCAAAGCAACCGCGAGAGCGTTTACTACAGCCTCTTCGCCGAGAATCTCTTTCAATTTGGCAGCTTCTCCATCACTCCTGGATTCCGTCTCGAGAACATCTGGCAAAGCGTGCGCGAACTCGTGAACAAATCCTCCTTCCAGACCGGCAAGCCGCTCCAGGACGAGACGACTTATAATTTCGCCCCGCTCTTTGGCCTCGGCCTCGAGTATGACTTCACGCCTGAGGTGGCCGTTTACGCCAATGTCTCGCAGGCCTACCGTCCACCGATCTTCACGCAGGCCGTGCCCACTTCGCCGAATGTCGCTGTCGTTGGCAATCTGCAGGAGAGCAACATCGTGAACTATGAAATCGGCTTCCAAGGCGAGCCAGTGGATTGGATCACATGGGACACGAGCTTTTTCCTCATCGATAACTCCGACCAGATCGGCTCCCGCGCTGTAAATGACGGCCAGATCACAACTGTTATCGAAAATTCCGGACGCTCAATTGTCTATGGATGGGACCTCTACACGGAAGTCGACTTCGTGGGCGCCGCCAATGCGGCTTGGAACAAAGACGACGGCAAAGGCTGGGTAGACAGCTACGGTTCCATCTCAGCCTACACCGCGCTCACCCTGCAAAAGGGGCAATTCATCAACGGCCCGAACGACGGAAAAACTCCCCAGTATCTCTCCGACTACATCCTCCGCCTCGGCCTCACCTACAACTGGCGCGACCGCATCAAAGCCGCCTTCATGGGCAATTTCATGGGCTCAACCTATGCCGCCGACAACAACACCGCCAGTCGCTTCATTCCCGCCTACAATGTCTGGGACCTCACTGTCGAAGCAAAGGTCTACAAAGAAACCGTGAGCGTCATCGCCGGCGTGAACAATATCTTCAACAAAGACTACTACGCCCGCATCCGTGCCGACGGCATCGACCCCGCCGCTCCTCGCAACTGGTATGCAGGCGTGAAAGTGGAGTTCTAAAAGCCAGGAAAGGTTTTTAGACAGAATGGGAAAATCCAATCCCAGCAGGTCATGCCTTCCCTGGCTAAATGAGGTTTAAAAATGCCACACGCTCCGTCAGCTCAAGCCGGCGCCAATAAAAAATAAAAAAATCCCCTTGCATCCAAAAACTGCTGGGGTATTGTGGAATTCTTAAATCGCGGGGTGGAGCAGCCCGGTAGCTCGTCAGGCTCATAACCTGAAGGTCAGAGGTTCAAATCCTCTCCCCGCAACCACTCTTAACATTCGTTAAGAGTGTCTCTTACGAAGCATCTAAAACTTCGTTTTCTTCTTGCTCGGAATCCCTCCAAATGCACGAAAATGTCATGAAATTTGCACGGGTAACCATGCAAGGACGGCGAATCCTCTCGGAATCACAAATCCCACAGCCGAGCGGAGGGCGAAAGAGGGGGGGCATGGTCGTCTCGACCGTGCAGTTCACTGGCATGGCAACCTCATCGACCGCCTCACGCCGCGTGGCTGCGGCGGCCGGTTTTCTGCTTGAGGTTTTTGCTTGCAGGAGATAGGCGGCATCGCTTTTCTTTGCGATATGAGATCCCTTCTTTGCTCCCTCCTTGTCGTGGCTTTTGGCACTGCCGCGTTTGCTGATATTCAAGCTCCGCCGGCTTCGGATTACGGCCCAACGCGCAAACTCGGACGGGGGCTCGGGAATATCGCTTTTGGAATTACCGAGATTCCCTACCAGTGGGCG
>JBIKUM010000117.1:0-8516 GCA_044347585.1 Terrimicrobiaceae bacterium | reverse complement strand
TGGGCAAATAACCAAAGCCCAGAATGGATTTCAAACGCTTGAACACAAGTTCCACCTGCCAGCGTCCACGGTAGATTTCGAGCACATTGGCAGCCGATGCCACATCCACTTTCAATGTCGTGAAAACGAAAATGTATCCAGCCGCCTCCAGAGTCTCGATCCTCGACTCGTTTTGATTTTTTTGCGCCTTGCGCCGGACGGCTTTTAAGGCCTTCTCGGTGGCCTGAGGGCTCTTTTTCAAAGCGCAGACCCGCCCTGCGATTCTTCGCTTCTGAAATGTAAACTCCACCGGCCAATCTCCGACCTGCAAATCTCCGAGCGTGCGCAGATGGGCAAGTAAATCGAATGCCACTCCGCTTGGGTGAAGTAGCGGCAGGTTGTTGAATGCGAACCTTGCGATTACATCGGCGCCTGCGGTCACCGTATGGGCGATACCGGGCTTTTTTCCATAAGCCCTGTCGCCGATCCACAACTCCCCGGGCTGAATATCAAAGCGTCCGAAACCTTCTCCGGAATTGGCCCAATCTTTCACCAGCGCCTGCTCGCATTTCAAATCCGACAATCCTATGGCGTAGTGTAGCATCCATCCCGATCCCGTCGGGCCTTGCTCCTGAATCCGCGTTCCATCAGCCACAATAATCTTGCGCCCGAATCCAAAGACCTCCGCAGGCTTTCGGGCAATCCACATTTCAAGCATCCGGTTGTTCATCCAGTTGAACCATGTTGCCGACTGCCGCAACCGATCCATGATCGCCACATCGCTGATATCCAGAATACCGCCTTCCTTCAACCTCACCGCTGTTTCCCTTAACGAACACCCCTCGGCCAAATGCAGAAGCAAAGCACGCAAAAGCACAGGAGCATCCGGAATCTTGCGGCAGCGTCTCAACGCCCCGCAAGAGCGGGCCTGCTCCTTCCACCCGTGCGGAAGGAAGCTTAGAAGGTAGTCGAAATCGCGCTCAATGCTGACCGGAAGTTGCTCGAAGACAGGTTCTGCATCCATGTAAGCATGGATAGCAAATATTTACAGAGACGCAATAATTATCTTAGCGCTTATGAGACGATGTCCCTCCCAGATTCACGAATCGCGCGGCAGCGCGCAATAGGGGAGCACAGCCGTCTCGGCTGTGAAAGACACTCGCGCCGCAACCTCATCGATCAGCAAACCCCGCCTTGCGTCTCGTTCCCATCCCGCCGCGCACCGACACCTCATCGACATTCTGTCGAACCTCTGCGCCCCATGCGACTCTCGATCACGAATGCCCAGTCGCAATAGAACGCATTCTCGCAAGAACAATTCGTGAACGCTCGCGAGAGACTGGATCGCCACGAAAACATCCTTCAACCGCCTCGACGAATTCAGGGACTTCGAGATGTGCTTGCATGCCACTTGCTATGAAATTTCGCAAAGTCGAGGAACCATTGCCCAAGAGAAGCTCCGTTTCCCGGCAGCCATCGAACAGCGTGACGATGTCCTCCAAATCTTTGCTCATGTAAGGATCCTTGGCTCCACGATCCCGGTAAGCCGTCAATTTGGTGGCGAGGAAACAGGGACGCGTAATGACAGGCGCATTCACTCCCTCACCCAAGTCCATTTTCGTGGCAGTCTTTACGGCCTCGTGAAACCACTCGCTGGCCATTCCCAAAACGGCCGCCTCCGTTGGCATGACATCCACGGTTACTCCATCCACCAGCCATCGGCATATCGGCGCGCCTTCTCTCGTATCGTGGCGGAAGCCTAACGGCCGCAAGCGTTCTTCCAGATCGTAAAGGGCAGAGAGTGTGACGACCTGCACACTCAAATCGATATCGATCGTTGGCCTGATTTCCTGCACAGCGGGGTTATCAACCAGAAGCGGAAGAACGGATGCCCCAAGAAAGGCATATGGAATATCCAGCCCGTTGAAATATCGGGCCACCACATGAAGGGAATCTATTGTATTCATGTTCGGTGGATTCTTTTCAGCAGCTCCTCTCCGGCGATTTGGCGCTCGCGGGTGCGGCCTTCCCGCAAAGCATCGATCAAAGCAAGAACCTCGTAGAGGCGGCCATCGCGGCGAGCGGCATTCGGCGCCGAAGGATGCAGTGGCTCCATTCCATATCCGAGGCTCTCTCCCGAGGCATGCGGCCACACCGGGATGTTTTCCTTTCCGAAGGCAATCAATTCAGCCAAAGGCGGTGCCGCGTAGGATGTCGGCATGCCACGGGTCAGTGCTCCCATGCCCGCCGGAAAAACATAGCGTAGCCCGTGAATCAAGAACTCCTGAACCGCGCTCGGTCGAATCCTCCGATCCATTGGGTCAATCAAGCCGGCCTTTCCGAGCCTCTGAACGGCTGCGTGCAATTCGGAAGCGCTCATCTCGAGTTCTCCCGCTACGACCGCATACGGTCGGATGCCCTCCTCCAAGGTCATCTTCGCTAATGCATAAATATCCAAAGACCGAGCTATCATTTTTACATCCATACGCTATTCGCGAATAGCGAACAAGCAACACCTAATTCAATTTCCCATTAGCCCGAATTCAGCACTTGGAGAAGTTTTAGACAGACTCGGAGCGAAGCGGAGAAAGACTGCCTTGGGCAGCCCGAAGGGTGAGCATAGCGAATCAATTAACAAAATTCACAGAATGGGTTACCAAGAATGAAAGCCGACCTGAAAGATTCCCTCTACTTTTCGGCAAGTCCTTCAGCGCAATTTTTGAAATTCTGTAAATTCTGTCCAATATCCGGTCTCGGGATTAGGTAGATCAAAATTTGACGATTTGGCCCATGGATAGGCATGCATGATTCTGGCCGCCTCCATATACGGCTTTGCGCCTGCACAGCTGAGACGGTGGTGCACTCATGAGACGACGCCTCTCTCCGACTTGGAGGCGCGCCTGAAAAATGGGCCGTGCGAGGACGATGAACCCAAAGATACGAAGCGCGCTGACGCGCGGGGGGGCGCCAAGCGGCGGAAAGACAGGCTCCAAGGTTCTTACTGGCGACGATCTGAAAAAACAACCTCTCGGTTGCGCGGTGTGGGGGATGGTGTAGGTTTTCACATGACCCTCCATTTTTTCATCCTCGCTCTCTTTTCCATTCCGGCCCTCAGTTGTGTGGTTGCTCCATTTCTGAAGCCGGTGCGTTAACGGTGAGTCGTTTTACTTTTTAAAATTTCTGGCAGGCCGGAGTCCTGTATTGGCTGAGGCGCGTTCTGGAATGTTGAAGTCGCTGCTTGTGATGGTGCAGACGAAGGAATCGTCTTTGAAGCTGCCTCCGCGCACGCGGCGGTAGTTTTTGTGGGTGTCCCAGCACCATTCTTGCACATTGCCGCTCATGTCCTGGAGACCGAGTTCATTTGGCCACTTGGTTCCGACTGTCTGGGTTTCTGCGGTTTGGCAGTTTCCGGCGTGCCATGCGACGGAATTGAGATCGCTGCTGCCGCTGTAGTCCGAGGCCTTGGAGGATACGCCACCCCGGGCGGCCCATTCCCATTCGAGTTCAGTGGGGAGGCGGTATCCGTTGGCTTGGGGATTGATTTCGGGAGACTGCGTGCCGGTTTTGTAGATTGCCCCGCCGTTTAAGGTGTAGACGGGTGTGAGGCCCTCGGACTCGCTTTTCAGGTTGCACCATTTCACGGCGTCATACCAGGTGATGTTCTGCACTGGGTGCTCATCCTCGTTTCCTTTTCCCGAGTCGAGGATGTCGTAGCCTTTGCTTGAGGCCATGGCGCGTGTTTTTTTCCACTCGCCCCATGTCGTTTCGTAGCGGCTTATGTAGAAATCTGGGACGATCTTTTCACCGAGTGGGGAGCTTGGAGGGAGCTTCCCACCGAGAACGAATACCATTCCGGGATTGAACGCCACGGCCACTTCGAGGGTGAGAAGTTGGACAGCGCTGTTTCCTGCGGGGTCTTCGACCTTGAAGATGATTTCTTCATTGCCGGTGTTTGTTGGGGTGCCAGAGATTTCTCCCGTTGTCTCATTAAGCGAGAGGCCGGGAGGGAGTTTGCCCGACTCGATGGACCATTTGAGTTCCTTGGAGCTGCCTCCTTTTGCGTTGAGTTGTGTGTTGTAGGGGTTGTTCAGAATCGCGCCCGGCAGGCTTTTTTCCAAAATGCTCAATGGTTCGCCTGCTGTGATGGCGAAGGAGAAGAGGCCTGCAGCGGTTTGTCCATCGGCATCGGTGACTTGAATCGCGGCGGAGTAGTTGCCCGAGGTTCCCTTGGCGGGCTCACCGGAGAGGACGCCAGAATTGGCATCGAGTCGCAAGCCAGCCGGAAGCGGGGCGCGGGTCGTCCAGGAGTAGGGCGCCTTTCCTCCTTTGACGCGGAGTTCGGCTTTGAAGGGCTTGAATTCAACGGCGCGGGAATTGCGTGGTCCTGCAATTTGCATGGAAATTTCGCCCACTGTGAGGGTGAAAGTTGCCTCGGCGTTTGAACCTTGAATGTCCGTTGCGGTTACAGTGAACGAGTGGTTGCCTGCGGCGGTTGGCGTTCCGGTGAGGCGTTCCTTGACGAGCAGGATGCCGGTGGGAAGTTGGCTTCCGGCTTTGAGAGCCACTTTTAGCGGAGGCAGTCCACCCGAGGCTTCAATTGCCTGATTGTAGGGCGCGCCAAGGCGTGCGTGCGGCAGGGATTCTGTGGTGATCGCCACAGGAAGCGGGCTCTCTGGAATTTCCGGCGGTGTGGAGGAGACCACGAGGACGAGGTCTTTCCTGACCGGTGTGGATCCCGCATCCTCTGCAATGAGCGCGAATTGGAATGTTCCTTCGCTGCGCGGCTTGCCTTGAATACGGGCACTGGTGGCATTGAAGCTTAGATAAAGCCCTGCCGGCAGGGTGCTGTCGGGAGCAAGGCGGATCGGGCGCGGGGAGAGTCCGCCTTTGAGCTGGAAACCCCACTTGAAATCAGCGCCCGGACGGGCCAAGGGGGCGGGTTCGTGGATGATCTCAAGAGGATCGGTGGTGATTGAAACGGGAATCGAGCGAGTCGATGGGAAGCCTGTTGCATCCGAAACACGGATCATGATGGTGCCTGTTTTTAGTTCGCCCGGCGTGCCAGAAAGGACGCCCGCGGAGGCGTCGAGGGAAAGGCCGCGTGGCAGGTCGCCAGTTGCCGACCATTTGTAAGGAGGCTCTCCTCCCGTGGCGGTGAAGGTCGCCGAGAGGGGTTCTTTCACTTTTCCAGAAATCAAAGCCGGTTCTGGAGCGATCTCCATTCCGTGTGATGCGATTTCAATACTGAAGTCCTGCTCACGACTGGACTTCGAGGTGGCATTTGAATCCTCCGCCACGATGGTGAAGGCGAAGCTGCCGGCGGCTGATGGCGTGCCGGTGATTTTGCCTTTTGCAAGTGTGAGGCCGGGCGGGAGCGTGCTGCCGGATTTGAGCGAAAGGCTTATTGGCAGTATGCCGCCGGTGGTTGCGATTTCGGCGTTGAAGGGCGATCCCGCCTTGGCTGGTGGCAGAGTGGTCGTGGTAATAGCCAATGGATCCGCCGTGGTGCGGATGCTGGCATTTTGGGTTACGGATTTGCGTTTGGCATCGGTGGCCTTCAAAACAAAATCGAAAGAACCGGCTACCATTGGCTTTCCGCTGATCTCACCGCTGCTGGCATTGAGTGAAAGCCCCTTCGGCAACTGGCCTTGGACACTCCAAACGAGCGGCGGCACGCCTCCGGAGGCGATTGGGGGGATTGTCAGTGGCTCGTTGTATTTTCCTTCGACCGGAGGAATCTCTGCGAGTGAGAGATTGTAAGGCGCAACCGTGATGGTCACTTCGCCTTCGGCCTGCTGGGAGAGTGTGTCTTTAGCGATGACCTTGAAAGTGAAGGTGCCGGTGGCGGTTGGTTCGCCGACGATGCGGCCATGCGGGGCGTATTCGCTGAGGAACATGCCTGGAGGAAGTTTGCTGCCCTCCGCTAATTCAAACTTGTAGGGAGGGGTGCCGCCCTTGGCGGGAATCTGCCACAGGAAATCGGCTCCCGCCATGGCCGATGGAGGTGCTTCTGCCGGGATTGCGAGAGGATCCGCCGTGATGGAGAGTGGAATCGAGCGCGTTACCGGAAAGCCTTTGGCATCGGTAACGCGGATGGTGATGGTGCTGCTTGCAAGAGTTGAAGGGCTGCCTCCGAGGACACCGGTTGATGCGTTGATGGAGAGCCCGCGCGGCATGTCGCCTGTGGCCGACCATTTGTAAGGTGGCTCTCCACCTGTGGCGCTGAATGAGATCGAGAGGGGTTCTTTGACCTTGCCGGAAATGATGGCTGGCTCTGTGGCGATCTCCATGCCGTAGGAGGCGATCTCGAGGTTGAATGTTTGCTCGACCTTGGATTTGGACGAATTCGAATCCTCCGCCACGATGGTGAAAGTGAATGCCCCTGCGGCTGATGGTGTGCCGGAGATTTTGTTTTTACCGAGGCTCAGACCGGCTGGCAGCTCGCTGCCTTTCTGAAGCGAGAGATTGACGGGAAGCACGCCTCCGGTGGTCGGAATTTCCGCTGTGTAGGAAGTTCCAGCCTTTGCCGGGGGAAGTGTGGAAACGCCGATTACAACAGGGTCCACCGCAATGAGGAGAGTTGCGTTCTTGGTGGCTGATTTGAACTGGGAGTCGGTGACTTTGAGGACAACATCAAATGAACCTGCGGCGAGTGGGCTTCCCTCCAAGGAGCCGGTGCTTGGGTTGATGGTGAGACCTTTCGGGAGACCCCCAGGGACGCTCCAAGTCAGGGGAGGCACGCCGCCGCTGGCGTTCAGCGTGCTGGCGAGCGGTTCGCGATATTTTCCCTCGATGGGAGAAGAAATATCCGAGATAGCGAGATCGTATGGGAGGATGTTGAGTGTGAAATCCTGTTCGGTGGATTGGCCGAGGGAATCGGTGGCTGTGATTTTGATGGGATACGAACCCTCTGTCCGTGCCTTTCCAACAACGCGACCGGGCGGATTGTAAGTGCTCAGATACATGCCCGGCGGGAGACTGAACCCTGGCGCCAGAGCGAATTTGTAAGGGGGCACGCCGCCCTTCGCTTCGAGTTGCCAGAGTAGTTCAATGCCAACCATGGAGGAGGGTGGGGGAGTTTGCGAAATCTGGATCATGTCGGTGGTGAAGGATGTCGGAATCGAGCGCGTTGCGGGGAACCCTTTGGCGTCTACGACACGGATCGAGAGGGATGAGTTATCGGGACGGACGGGTGTGCCGCTGAGAACGCCTGTTGTGCTATCGAGGCTGAGTCCGCGAGGAAGGCCATCCGGCGCGGACCATTTGAGGGGAGCTTCGCCGCCTGTTGCGGTGAAGGTGACTGCGAAAGGCTCTTGGACCTTGCCTGTCAGGATAGCGGGTTCGGAGCTTATCTCGAGGCCATAGGAGGCGATATCCAAGCTGAAAGACTGCGCGGCTGTGTTGCGAAGTGATGGATTGGAATCCTCGGCGAGCAAAGTGAACGAGAAGGATCCCGAGGCTTTTGGAGTGCCGGAAATCCTGCCATTCGCCAGAACCAAACCAGTAGGCAGAGGCGTGTCTTTTTTAACGCTCCAGTGAATTGGCGGCACGCCGCCCTGAGCTTCGAATTCCGCATCGTAGGCGAGGCCGGTTTTGCCAGAGGGGAGGACCGGGGCCGTGGAGATGACGACCTTGGGGGATGATGCATCGCCAACTACACTGCCGCCGCGCGCGACGCGGAAGCCGATGAACTGGAAGCCGAGCTCCGCGCTGCTGAAGTTGGTTAGATTCACGGCACAGTCGGATGCCGCTCCATACCAAGCCCCGCCACGGATGCCACGAAAGGGTCCATTGGCTTGATCTCCCGACCACTCGGCGACATTTCCGCTCATGTCATGGAAGCCGAGTTCATTGGCCTCCTTCAGTCCCACGGGCCAAGTGCCACGGCCGTCCGACATGTCCTGCTTGGCTCCTGCTGAGTTGTTCCAGTTCCAGGCGACCTTGTTCAAATCATTGCCGCCGCTGTAGGTGAATCCCTGACTCGCTGAACCGCCACGCGCCGCCCATTCCCACTCCGCGCCGCCGGGGAGCCTATAGCCATTGGCTTTTGGATTGATACCGGGAACGACATTTCCTGTTTTGAAAACTTCGCCCTTGGTGAGGTAGACCGGCTCGAGGCCTTCCATCTCGCTCTTGGCGTTGCACCATTTCAAAGCATCGAACCAGCTGATGCCTTCTACGGGGTGGTCTGGCAGGGCGTTTGCGGGTGCTTTTTTGAGGTCGTATCCCTTGGTCTCCGCAAAAGCGCGCACGGACTGCCATTCGTTCCAGGTGGTTTCCATTTTGCCCAGGGAAAAAGATTCTACCATCGTGCCTTTGAAAGGCGATCCGTCAGGCAAAACTCCGCCCTGCACGGAGATCATTTTTCCCGGCTCGTTGCCGGCGTGAACGCTAAAAGTAAAACCTACGAGAAGGAGCAGGGTTGGCCATGAAATACGCATGGCGTTTGATAAAGGAGTCGGGCCATTTGTCTCAAGACTTTAAACACGGCCAAGACCGGTTTGCTCAGGCTGGCAGATGGAGCAGCCTGCCACACT